>NZ_RKRK01000002.1:894071-900803 GCF_003815035.1 Abyssicoccus albus | reverse complement strand
TGTAATCAGAGTAAAAGAGAAATACTCTGAATACGGGAGTGGAATGAGCTGAAAATGTTCTGGTAATCAGAGTAAAAGAGAAATACTCTGAATACGGGAGTGGAATGAGCTGAAAATGTTCTGGTAATCAGAGTAAAAGAGAAATACTCTGAATACGGGAGTAGAATGAGCTAAAAATGTTCTGGTAATCAGAGTAAAAGAGAAATACTCTGAATACGGAAAGGAAATGAACTGAAAATGTCCTGGTATTCAGAGTAAAAGAGAAACACTTTGAATACAGCAAGCGACAAAAAGACCTACTAACATTGTTAGTAGGTCAAAAATTTATTGAATTGTAAAAGGATCTAGAGTATCAAACACAAATTGAACTTCTTTCAAAAATGACTCATCCGATTTAAAAACTTCATCAGTTGGTAAATATTTTTTTCCGATTAAAAATTCTCCCTTTTTCACTTTTTTCAATCGTTCAATCGCTTTGATTAATTCTTCATCAGAAAGCTCACTGATCTTTAATTTTTCTTCTTTCATATGATCCTTACTTATGACGAAGTTATCCGGTAATGCTCTGAATGTATCAATCATGTCTAACCATTTATTTGCACATGTTTCTTTATACTCTGATTCATAGATCACACCGTACATAATGAATAAGTGAGAACCAAATAAACCGATTTGATAGTGAGGTAACATTTTGTACCCTCGATTATTCGTTGCGAAAGCGACCCACGTATCATTTGGTGGATTCACTGTGCGGCGTAAATGTTTTGCGACGTGTGGGTAGTATGGTTGGTCATATTGATTAGACAAATAATCACTGAAATAATCGCCTAATGCATTGAGTTGTGGTCTAATGTTCTTTTTAATGGCATCCATTCTAGGTTCTAGTCCATCGATATCAAATGTTTTGAAGTCATTTTCTTTAAATGTATATTTACTCATCATAATACATCCTCTCTTAATGTGTTAAATTTATTTTAACATGATAGAATGGAAGTGAGAATAACATTAGGAGTGTTGTCAGGTGGAATTATATGAACAAGCAAAACAATTCGTTATAGAGGCGAGTGAATATATAAAAAAAGAAATGGCACAAGGATTGACCGTTGAGTCTAAATCATCGCTTAACGACCTTGTGACGAATGTCGATAAAGGCTGTGAGACATTCTTATACGAAAAAATTATGTCTTATTATCCAGACCATCGTATCGTTGGAGAAGAGGGTCATGGACATGACATTCAAGATACAGACGGTGTGTTGTGGATTATTGATCCAATTGATGGGACGTTAAACTTTGTTCATCAACAGAAAAACTTCGCCATTAGTGTAGGTATTTATATCGACGGTAAACCACATAGTGCCTTTATTTTGGATGTAATGAATCACGATTTATATCATTCAAGTCCGGGTGGTGCAGTTTATTTCAATGATCAAAAACTGGAACGAATAGAACCGTCTCCGCTAGAAACATCGCTAATTTGTTTGAATGCACGATGGTTAGTTAAAGATGCATCACAAACTTCAGCATTAACCCTTGCGAAAAAGGCTGGGACGGTTAGATCTTATGGGTCATCTGCGTTAGAACTTGCACAGATTACAACAGGCCAAGTGGCAAGTTATGTCACTTATCAATTGAAGCCTTGGGATTTTGCAGCGGGACTAATCTTAGTAGAAAGACTTGGTGGTGTTGTCACGACTGAAACTGGTCAACCGATTAACTTGTTGCAGGCATCTGGTCTTGTCGCAGCACATCCATCTATGCATAAAGAAATTATAGAGATTATTAATGCATAAAAATAGAGCATGAACGTCAGTCGTTCATGCTCTATTCTATCTTCCATTTACTTTTTAACGTAAATCCAACACCAAAGATTGCGATGAATAATAAGATTGCAATGAATGTTGAAATGAGCCAACCTTCAACGACAGCAATACATATAAATAATAAAATTAAGATGGCAGTAAGTGCCAAACAAAACATTAGAAACTTTTGGGCACGAGTCATTTGATCACATCTTTCTCATAAGTTTAAACATTTTTTGTATCTTTACTCTACTATGATATAATACATAAGTAAAAATATAAACCATAAATGAAGAAGAGGGTATAAATATATGACCGTAAGAAGAGATAATATTCGTAACATAGCAATTATTGCACACGTTGACCATGGGAAAACAACACTTGTCGATGAGTTGTTAAAACAATCAGGTACATTTAGAGAAAATGAGCAAGTCGATGAACGTGCGATGGATTCAAATGATATCGAGCGTGAACGTGGGATTACAATTTTAGCCAAGAATACAGCGATCAATTATAATGACACGCGTATCAATATTTTAGATACGCCAGGACATGCGGACTTCGGTGGAGAAGTTGAACGTATTATGAAAATGGTTGATGGTGTAATACTTGTCGTGGATGCGTATGAAGGAACAATGCCACAAACACGTTTCGTATTGAAGAAAGCACTAGAACAAAAACTTAAACCCGTAGTCGTTGTCAATAAAGTTGACAAGCCTTCTGCTAGACCGGAAGCTGTTATCGATGATGTGTTAGAATTATTTATCGAACTAGAAGCGGATGATGAGCAATTAGAATTCCCAGTTGTGTATGCATCAGCAATTAACGGTACTGCAAGTTTAGATCCTCATGAGCAAGACTCAGATATGCATGCCATTTATGAATCTATAATCGAACACGTTCCAGCACCGATTGATAATAGTGATGAGCCTTTACAATTCCAAGTGGCGATGTTAGATTACAATGATTACGTAGGTCGTATTGGTATTGGTCGTGTATTTAGAGGAACGATGAAAGTCGGCGAGAGCGTATCGTTGATTAAGTTAGACGGTACAATCAAAAACTTCCGAGTGACGAAAATTTTCGGATTCTTCGGTTTGAAGCGTGAAGAAATTCAAGAAGCAAAAGCTGGAGATTTAATTGCGATTTCAGGTATGGAAGATATTAACGTCGGTGAAACAATTACACCACCGGATGCGCAAGAAGCCTTACCTGTCCTTAGAATTGACGAACCAACTTTACAAATGACATTTAGCGTGAATAATTCACCGTTTGCTGGTCGTGAAGGTAAATATGTCACAGCACGTAATATTCAAGAACGTTTAGATCAACAACTTGAAACAGACGTGTCACTACGCGTTGAAAATAAAGGTCCTGATGCATGGATCGTATCTGGTCGTGGTGAACTTCATTTATCTATTTTAATTGAAAATATGCGCCGTGAGGGATTCGAACTTCAAGTGTCTAAACCTGAAGTTATCGTCAAAGAAATTGACGGTGTTAAATGTGAACCATTCGAACGTGTTCAAATTGATGTACCTGAAGAATATACAGGTGGAATCATTGAATCGCTTGGACAACGTAAAGGTGAAATGCTGGATATGGTCAATACAGGGAATGGTCAAACACGTATTATTTTCTCTGTACCGAGCCGTGGTTTAATCGGTTATCGTACAGAATTCATGTCATTAACACGTGGCTATGGCATTATGAACAACACGTTTGATGAGTTCAAACCATTGATCAAAGGTCAACTCGGTGGACGTCGTAATGGAGTGCTTGTATCTATGGATAAAGGTGCAGCATCAACGTATGCAATCCTTAACTTAGAAGACCGTGGAACAAACTTTATGGAACCAGGTACTGAAGTGTATGAAGGAATGATTGTTGGTGAGAATAGTCGTGATAATGACTTAACGGTTAATATTACGAAAGTTAAAGCGGCTAACAACATCCGTTCAGCTACAAAAGAACAAACGGATAATATGAAAAAGCCTCGTATTTTAACACTAGAAGAAGCGTTAGAGTATATTAATGATGATGAGCTTGTTGAAGTGACACCAGAATCAGTTCGTATGCGTAAAAAAATCTTAGAAAAAGGTGCACGTGAACGTGATCAAAAACGTGCAAAACAAGTGACTGAGGAGTAGATTGAATGCTTTATGTTACGAAAGGTGTAAGCTTAGATGCAATCGAACGGTTATCGTTCTTTGCAAAGCTTTACCAAGTTGATAAACAACCTGATACAGGAATGTGGCTATTATTTATTACAATTTTTATTCTATGTGTGATCACGTATAATTTAGGATTTGCTAGAAAAATTAAATGGTGGCAAAATATAATTATTTATGTCATCATGTTTTTCGGTTGTACATTACTAACATTTTTAGGCGCATTTTTACCCGTCGCAGAAAGTTTAATTGTTACAGCAATCATCTTAGGATTGTATCGTTATCGATTGCACAAAGAACGTAAAGCAGGGAATGTATAATAAAGAATGAGTGCCAAATGATAAATTCATTTGGCACTCATTTTATAATTTATAGCGTCACTTTCAGAGTATTTGTTGATTGTTTTGAATGGAACTATTTCACTTCAATCTGATTCACTTGATTCAAGGATTCATTTACTTCACCTGATTCAAAAACAAATGCATCAACAGAACCGTTTTCATGAATTCGCTTGCCTTGTTTTGAAAATTGGAAATAGAGGTTTTTTAATGATTCTACTGGAATGGTCAATTGTTTGTCGTCAACATTCGTTAAAAGGACTTCCTTTGCATCGTCATTCAATTCAGCATTGTTGAAAAATACTTCCATATTAATGCAATAGTCTTCTTCTAATAATTGTTGTTTCTTAAACTTTTTCTCAGATTTTAACGTTGGTGGGTTTGTGCCACCTTCTAAAATTTGACGATTCCATTCTTTTGAATCATCAAATGTAATTTCATCGTGAGACGTGCGGCTTAATTGTAAATCATTCAAAGAAACTTTACGATCATCAAAAATCCATGTTGTTGGATCTAATGTGATATTAAACTTTACATTTCCTTTAATTTGTATGACCATATTATGATCTTCCTTTCTTTTTTCAAGTAATCCTAGTGTATCATAAACAATCGCTCTATTTCCTTGCAATTCACACTATAAATAAGATAAAATTTATTAACAAGAGTGGAGTTTATTGAAAGGGGAATATGCGAATGGATACAAAGCAAGATATCTCAAAAAGAGCATATGACCAGTTACATACAGATGCTGAAAAAATTAGACAGTTGATACAAGTTCAAATGGACAATTTAACGATGCCGCAATGCCCATTGTATGAAGAAGTTTTGGATACCCAAATGTTCGGTTTGAGTCGAGAAGTCGAATTTGCGATTAAGTTAGATTTAGTCGATGAACAAGAAGGGCGTCAACTGCTAGACAACTTGGAACAAGAATTATCAAAATTACATGATGCACATACGAAGACAAGCCTAAAATAATTTAAACGTTTTAGGCTGTTTTGTTTTTGTAAGATAGGGTGATAAAGGTGATTAGAAAAGCTATCAAGAAGTTTACACAAGATTTTAAGTACGTCGACTTCTCAATATTTGCCGCGTATATACTCATTTGCCTCATTGGATTAGTGATGATATATAGTGCTAGTATGATCGGCGCGATGCGTGGCACATTAGTTAAAGGTGTTGAGTTAAGTCCTTATCATTTCTTTATTCGCCAATTAATTTATTGGATGATTGGATTAATGATTGTTGTGTTTATAGGTTACATCATTAATATAAAAAGTTTACTGAAAAAAAATATTCAAATCGCGATGATGGCTTCAATTTTATTTTTGCTCGTTCTGACATTATTAATTGGTCGTGAAGTGAATGGTGCAAAAAGTTGGATTGATCTTTTTGGATTCGGTTTACAACCGTCTGAACTATTTAAAATTGTGAGCATTATTTATTTAGCGTATATGTATAACCAACGAAAGAAGTATACGAACCTTACGATTGGAGATATACTATCACCACTGACACTCGTTGGAGTGGGATTAATTTTTATTGCAATTCAACCGGATTTTGGTACCGCGATGATTCTTGCGATTATTATTTTTAGTATGGTATTGTATTCAGGATTTAAGACGAAATTATTGCTCTCTATGGTAGCTGTTTTCATATGTGCGATCGGTGTATGGATGTTAAGCAACTATATTTTAACAGGTGAGATTATTCTCGATCACCAGAAAGAGCGATTTATCGCAATGCAAAACCCTTTCGTCAATGAAGCGGAAGGCTACCATCTTGCCAATTCACTTGTCGCATTTGGTACAGGTGGACTGTTTGGGAATGGACTTGGTAATAGTATTCAAAAATTAGGCTATTTACCAGAACCGCATACGGACTTTATTTTAGCTGTCATAGGTGAAGAATTTGGACTTTTTGGGGTATTAACCGTACTCTTTATACTCGCGTTTATTGTTTTTAAAGGATTTTATTATGCGATGCAAGCACGGAGCACTTTTTTACAACTCGTATGTGTTGGATGTGCGACGTATATCGGTATACAAACGATTGTAAACGTAGGTGGTGTAACGAATTTCATTCCATTAACAGGCGTTCCATTGCCTTTCTTAAGTTACGGAGGATCAAGTATGATTAGCTTGTCGATAGCAGTTGGTTTATTGCTTATGGCAAGCAAGTGGATAAGGAAATCTCAACAGACAACACCATAATAACTTATGATTCACAGAATATTAAAAGTGATGTCGTAGAAGTATTGCCATTAGTTATTTTATTTCGGCTCATTGCCTAGTAATCAGAGTAATCAGAAATACTCTGAATACATAAGGAAAAAGGTTGGAAAACGTCTGGTAATCAGAGTAAATCGAAAATACTCTGAATATGGAAGGGAAAAGGATTGAAAAGTGTCTCGTAATCAGAG
>NZ_RKRK01000002.1:0-242155 GCF_003815035.1 Abyssicoccus albus | reverse complement strand
TACCGTTACAGGTACTTTAATGTGGTCTGTTGTACCGTCTGGGTATGTTACTGTCACATCTACTTCTGTTGTATCTGGTGTGTTGCCATCTGGTAATTGTGATTCATCATCCACTGTGATTGTTGGCTGTTCTTTATCCGCTGGATAATCTGGGATTGTTACCGCACCTGTTACATCATCTGATGTCGTTGGTGTCCCATAATCTTTCGTTACACCATCTGTTGTTGGTTCATATTGTCTGCTATCCGTAACTTTTACGATAAATGAATCAGCTGCTACATCATTGTCTCCTACTACTAAATATGCCGTGTAAATATCTCCATCTTCCGCATCATCTGGAACATTAAAAATACCTTGTTGTTCACCATCTTCAAGCGTATTAATGTCGCTTGTTTTTTGAACAACATCTCCATTTTTATCTCTCCACTCAACACGTGTTGGTAGCGGTGATATATTTGAACCTGTTAAGTCGATGCAAACTTTATCACCTGGAACTGCAGGTTTATCTGTATTATTATATTTCAACACATCTAAGTTAATATCATTAGATGGAACTAATGCAAAATTAACGTTGTACCACATTGGATTAGCAACTAAATTTCGAGCTGGCGCTGTTTGTGGTGTCCATGATAAGTTACTGTTTGGTGCTCTGAATTCTGGACTTGTATAAGATGAATAAGCATTCACTACATTGCCATCTGGATCCATCACATAACCATACATATAGCTTGTATTTAACGTACCATCTGGGAATCTTAAAGTATATCGGCCTTCATTATCTGTTTCACCATAAACAGTTGCTGAAATATAGTCAGGATTTGCTTCTAATAACTCTTTAGCCGCTGCTACTCTTTCATTTTCTGGTAAACTATTAACTTGAGCTTTATATTGTTGAGCACCTTCATTTGTTAATGAAGACATAACAACTGTATAACCTGCTGCTTCTGGATCTTTACTATTGTTGTTTGGTCCTGTAGCAGAGTTAGCATAATCTCCAGCACCTGTTTCAAACCAAACTTGTCCCGAAACTGAATTTTTTGCTTTCAAATCTACTGCTGGACTACTCATTGGACCTTGTTCATCATGAGTCCATTTAGATTTATCTGTAGTCATGTAATCATTAGTAGGCTTAACTGCCATGAATATACCAGTACGTTGCATGTTAGTGCGGATTAATGGAAATTGACCTAAATTAAATTCACTTACAGAATTTGTATATCCTCCAGGATAAAACCCGCCAACTTGACGTACCATTGTTGCAGTATTGCCGCGCTCTGTTTCAAAGTCTTCTATCCATAGACGATATAACTGACCGCTAGTAGCATTATATTTATGTTCTTTTCCATTTGCGTCAGTCCAAGCATCTCTTAAGTCAAATGCATATGCACCTGGACCTACTTGAGAACCATTTGAAGAGCTTAATTTGTTAGATGTTGTAGCCATATATGTTGGGGATACAGCTCCATCTTTATCGATCCATTGCATATATACTTTCGTACCTTCAGGAACTGCTGTAAGTCCATTAGACGTTGTTGCAGGCGTTCCTTTATCAACAATCCAAGCTCTTCCTGATAAAGTATTCTTAGCATTAGTTGCGTCAGTTCCCGATTTGATATATCCATTCTTAATCGCATCTGCTTCAATTATTTTTGATTTATCTGTTAATGCTAATGTATTGATTAATTCATTTGAGGCAATATTTAAAGATTCTTCACCTTTTGGTGATGCCGCTCTAAAAGTAGTTGCTAATGCTTTATTGTTTTCCTGCTTGTTTGCTAACGCTTTGATCAATTCTTTGATCAATTCATATTGTAATTCTTGTTCACTTAAATTTTTAGTATCTAAATTTAAATTACTGATTACTTCACGAGCTTGTTTATCAGAAACGTTGGCAGCTTTTTTATAATATGTAGCAGCTGTTTCTTCATCACGAACTTGTGAGATTGAATAATCATCGTTTTTATTTGCAGTATTAGATTCTAAAGTTGATTTAGCTGACTGAGCTTTTTCTGTTGCTTCTTCTGTTGTCGCGTCTTCTGTTGTCGCTTCTTCTGTTGTCGCTTCTTCTGTTGTCGCGTCTTCTGTTGTTGCTTCTTCTGTAGTCGCGTCTTCTGTTGTTGCTTCTTCTGTTGTTGCTTCTTCTGTTGTTGCTTCTTCTGTTGTTGCTTCTTCTGTTGTTGCTTCTTCTGTTGTTGCTTCTTCTCTTCTGTTGTTGCTTCTTCTGTTGTTGCTTCTTCTGTTGTTGCTTCTTCTGTTGTTGCTTCTTCTGTTGTTGCTTCTTCTGTTGTTGCTTCTTCTGTTGTTGCTTCTTCTGTTGTTGCTTCTTCTGTTGTTGCTTCTTCTGTTGTTGCTTCTTCTGTTGTTGCTTCTTCTGTTGTTGCTTCTTCTGTCGTTGCAACTTCAGTAGAAGTTTCTATTGTAGAAACATTAAATGTAAATTGATAGTTTTTCTCTTCACTAGTAACATTATCAACTGCAGTAACGTTAATAGTATATGTACCGATTGTTGTAAATTCACCTGTTATAACTTGATTAGTTCCATCAAAACTTAATCCTGACGGTAAGTTGGTAACTTTTATTTCATTGTTTGAATTTGATGATTGTAGTAATAAATTAATAGAAGAATTAATTGAAGTTTGAAATTCTGTTGATGTTGTTAATGATTCAATCATAATCGTTTCTTGGGCATTTTCATTCATTGTAATGTTGTTTTCAGCGGCATGCATTACGTTTGGATTACTAAGTAAAATAAAACTACCTAATAAAATAGATCCGATTCCGAAATTATACTTCCTTATCGAAAACCGTTGTTTCTTTTTGTATTCATTATTGTTTCCCATCTAATAATTACCTCCTATTTGTTTGATACATAATAAGCATACCATTATATGTAACTAAATACAATTAAAAACAAGGCAATAAAATTCTTTTTAGAAAAAATTTTATTGCCTTGTTAAATCTTATTTTTAATATGACTGAGAGACCTACCCTACAATATGATATCCACTATCTACGTGTAGCACTTCACCGGTTACGCCACTTGCTAAATCACTCAGTAAAAAGGCTACAGAATTTCCGACTTCAATTTGATCTATATTACGCTTTAACGGCGCACGTTTTTCAATTTCAGATAAAATCGTGCTAAAATCTCCTACTGCTTTAGAAGATAATGTTCTAATCGGTCCCGCTGATACTGCATTGACACGAATACCATCTTGTCCTAGGTCTTGCGCTAAATATCTAACGCTCGATTCTAATGCCGATTTAGATACACCCATTAAATTATAATTAGGTACAGCACGCTCTCCACCTAAGTAAGTCAAAGTAACAATCGATCCACCTTCATTCATTAACTCTTTCGATTCATTTGCAACTTTGGTTAATGAATAAGCGCTAATATTTAGGCTATGTAAAAATCCATCACGGCTTGTATCTACATATCGACCTTCGATATCTTCTTTATTTGCAAATGCTATCGCATGGACAACACCATCAATACCATCTACTTTTCCTTTAATTTCTTTAAATGCATTCTCAACGTCTTGATCTTCACTGACGTCACAATTGACAATCATTGGCTCTTTATTATGTTCTAATTCTGCCGTTAATTTTGTCAAACTTTTCTTAAAGCGATCACTCATAATCGTAAAAATTAATGTCGCACCTGCTTGATCTAACGCTTGTGCAATCCCCCAAGCAATACTATGTTTGTTTGCTACACCCATAATGACATAGGTTTTATCTGATAAATTTAATGACATAATAATCCCTCTTCTACTTTATAATTAGTACCTACTACTAATTTATAGAAGAGGGATTGAAAAGTCAAGTTCAATACCTATGATGCAATGATTATTAAATCATTTCAAGCTCACGTTTTAATTCTTCAACGTATTCACGACTACCTGTCACGATTAAACGGTCTTTATAACGAAGTTCCGTGTCACCATGAGGCACGAGTGATTCATTTTCACGTAAAATTCGGACAAAAATGATATCTCCACCAAATGGGAAATGTCTCAATCGCATATCTTGGTAGACGTAATTCAACATTTGAATTTCATATAAAGTTGTTTCTTCATTCGATAATAAGTTCAACATGTTTGGTGATTCGATGAGTCCACGAAGTAATGTTTTCGTACTGTTAATCACATTGAATATTTCAATACCTTGAGATTTCAGTTCAGATTCATCGTTTGTTGATTCCAACCTACAAATTACACGATTTACACCGTGTTCTTTTGCTAATTGTGCTACGTTTCTATTGATATCATCGTCATTAGCACTACACACTAAAATATCGTGATTGAAGATACCAGTGTCGACCAGAGTATCTTCACTATAATTTTCTATTTTAATCATGTCCATATTCGTTTGATTATTTTTTTGATTCGCCATTGCATCTGTATAATACAATGTCGCTTCATATAATCCAGACTTTATACTTTGTGCAACTGGTACACTTAACGTATTATGTCCAATAAATGCCACTTTTAATGCTTTTTCTTCCTTGAGCTTTGCTGGGAAGAACTTCTTGAAGAAGACTGGTGTAACGATACATGCAATCACCGCTGATAATATTAATACACCTGATTCAATTGAACTAATCATCTTTAAGTCTTCAGCAATCTTAGCAGCCGCAATGACAAGCGATAAAGTGGACGTTAGAATAAATGCACTCGCAATTGTTGTATTCATGTCATACCATTTTTTTAATACGAATACAGGAATTAATTTAGATAAGAAAAACGCCAACAATAACAATGGAATAACAATTAACACGGAAGGCTCACTGAATAACTCTTTTAAATTAATTTCTACACCGACCATAATAAAGAAAATCGGAATAAAGAAACCATAACCGAATGAATCTAACTTATGTACCATTTCCTGATCTGGTTTAAGTAAGCTGACAATACATCCTGCTAAAAATGCTCCGAGAATATTCTCTGCGCCAACACCTTCTGCTAATGCAACAAACATAATAATTAACGCGAACACAGCTCTTGTACCTATTTGTGTTGTTCCTTCACTTAAGCGGTGAAGAAATTTAGAATCCTTATAAATTTTACCGACAAAGTATACAACGATACCGACTACGATTAGAATGGCCATAAGCCACATCGATGTACTTGAATCAGAGTTCAAGTTACCATAGAATGCAAGCATGATCATTGTAACTAAGTCTGCGATCACCGCGACGAGTAATATTGTCTGCCCAATATCAGACCTAATAATATTCATCTCTTTCAAAGTTGGTACAACAACGCCCAATGAAATTGTTGAAATCACGATCGTCATTAAGAAAATATCATTGAACATACCAAATAGACTAAATAAGTAAGCAAATAATACCGATAATATTAAGATCCCAATAAATATTCCAGTCGTTAATACGAGTTGATTTGGTTTATTTTCTACTGTTTCTGATTCACTCTTCTTAGATTTCTTAGGTTCGACTTTAAACGCATCGAAGTCAATTTCTAATCCACTCAAAAACATTAGAAATATAAATCCTAAAGTAGACAAAATATTAACATAATCACCAGCTTCTATTATGTTGAATAGTGAAGGTCCTAATATAATCCCGACGATGATTTCTGCAACAACGACTGGTAAAAAATTAATTTTCAACCTGTGTACGATAATCGGCGTTAAAAATGCAGCAATCACTACAATTAATAGTGAAAAAATAGATGGTCCATGCTCCATAAATCAATCCTCCTTTAAGTTAGATATGACATAAATGTCGTCGCTAATCCAAAATAGATTAACATACTAATAATGTCATTAATCGTTGTAATAAATGGGCCACTTGCTACTGCTGGGTCAATATTGAACTTATGCATCACGAGTGGAACAATAGCCCCAGCTAAAGTAGCCACCGTCATTGCAAGCATTAAGCTAATTGCGACAATGAGGGCAAGAATCACTTCTTGATACAATATTGTAATAATGACAAATAATATTAAACCACAAACAAGACCACTAATAAAGCCAGAACCCATTTCTCTCATAGCAATTTTCATTTTAGAAGCTTCCTTAATTTCACCAGTCGATATACCACGAACGGCAACGGCAAGTGATTGGGTTCCTGAATTTCCTGCCATTCCACCGATAATCGGAATAAATGCAGCAAGCAGTGCAACTTTCGCCATCGTTTCTTCAAATTGACCAAGAATACTTGCCGTAATCATCCCCATAACCGTTAAAGCGATTAACCATGGCAGTCGTTTCTTAGCCACTTGTAAAAATGTATCTGTCGTATTATCAATGTCATTTACACCGGCAAGTTTTGAGTAGTCTTCACTCGCCTCTTCATCGATGACATCCATAATATCATCTGCAGTGATAATCCCTAATAAATGGTTCTGATAATCTACTACAGGTAATGCTAATAAGTCGTAATCACGCATCTTCAAAGCAACAGCTTCTTGGTCTGCCATCGCGCTAACACTGACTACACGTTTTACCATAATATCTTCAATGTATTCATCATCATCATTAACGATTAAATCTCTAAGACTGAGTACGCCAACAAGTTCTTTATGATGATCGATGACGAAAACGTAATAAATCGTTTCCGCTTCCGGTGCTTGCTCTTTCACAACGATTAATGCTTCACGGACTGTTATATCTTGAGGTACGCTAATATATTCTGTCGTCATGATTCCGCCGGCACTATCTTCTTCATAGTTCAATAATGCACGCATTTCTTTAGCATCTTCACGCGGCATTAATACAAGAAGACTTGCGACCTTCTCTTTTGATAATACACTCAAAATATCAACCGCGTTATCATAAGACATTTCAGTTAATATGTCAGCAGCATATATCGAATCAATGCGATCAAAAATCCGCTCAAACATTTCTTCATCCGGATCAATATTATCCATAAATAATGCAACTTCATCGGGTGATAAATAATGGTATAACTTACTATGGAGTGATTCGTCTAACGACAGAAACACTTCGGCTTGTTCATATCGGTGTAAACCTAAAAAATATGAGCGAAAACCTTCTAAATCATCTTGTTCAATAGATTGTATGATTCGTTCAACATCAACTGATTCTTCAAGTTCTTCCTTCGAAAAATTATCTTTACTTACCATCATTTATCACCACACATATTCAAATTTTTTTTCATTATAGCATATGACACCATAATTTACTTAATTCACTTTCTATATATTTTCTATAAAAAGTATTAATTAATATTTATTATTCTATAACTTAAAAATTAACTGTTAATCTTTTTAAGGTGATCGGATGAATGAATGATACATGAGTACATTTTAATTGCAGTTGTAATGAAGAATCATTTGCATATAATGTCTCTCCAATGATTGGGAATCCTACACTTGCTAGATGCACTCTAATTTGATGCGTTCGACCTGTATGTAATTGTAAATGTAACCTCGTCGTATTCGTAGTTTTATCATAATGTCCATCCATAATTTCAGTTCTTGATGTTAATCCATTCATATCAATCGCTCTTTCTATAATGGACCCATCCTTCCTATCAATAGGATAGACAAGGTTTGCTGGACCATTATACTCTCCATATATCGACGCATCATACTCTTTAATAACAGACTGTTGGTGCATCATACCATGGATAAAGTCATACTTCAGAATAATCATTAATCCTGAAGTATCTTTATCTAGTCGGGTCAAAATATGGATCTTATGACCCTTTAATAATGCAATCTCTTGTATCGATAGATTAGGATTTTTATTAAATGTTGCTTTATGACTATATAGTCCACTTGGCTTATTAATAATAATTAGAAACTCATCTTCATAGATTGTATGGATATTAAATGATTCAAACACTGCTTTCAAGTCAAAATCATCGTATCCTATTTTTAAAATAAGCTTATGATGACAATTAACAACGGAATGTGGTTTCACACTTTGACCACATTCCGTTGTTAATTGATAATCTGCTGATGTGAATATTAGCTTTCTAAATTTTTTAGATAAATGATAATATTTCAATACATCCATAGCTGTTTGATTTTTATATGAAATTAATTCAATAATCACGATTCATCACTTGAGATGAATGAATCATGAACTCTTTTCCAGAAAGGAAATGGCCTAAACCTTGCAAATCTAATGCGTTCATTGGCCACTCTAAATTGTATCGACTCTATATCTTTATGGTCAGCACTCAAGTGGTCAATCGTCACTTGAAACCGATCTTCATTACAAGGTGTTACAACGAGCGTATGATGTTTCGGGAGTATCATCGGCGAGCCGACGGTTCTAAATACTCGGTTATTAATCGATGCAATTTCTGTAAGTTGTATCGCTTCAATTGACGGATGAATTAATGCTCCGCCTAAAGCTTTATTATAAGCCGTTGAACCTGAAGGAGTTGATATACATAAGCCATCACCTCTGAATCGTTCAAAATGCTGCCCTCTTAATGTGACATCCGTTACAAGCGTAGCGCCATTTATTGTTTTTACTGTCACTTCATTGGCTGCCACATAACGACTTTCACGACCATTATGTGTATAACGTATAATAGTCTCAACTAACGGATATTCAATCACTTCGAACTCTTCTTCATGAATAGCCATCACTAACTTTTCAACTTCATGAGGTAACCAATCTGCATAAAAACCTAAATGTCCGGTATGCACTCCAACAAATGCTGTTTCACCTAACCGATGTGTGTAATGATGGAAAGCTTGCAATAATGTTCCATCGCCGCCGATCGAAATAACAATATCGGGATTGTCTTGATCTTCAATTAAATTCACATTTGTCATGTGCCGTTCCATCTTCGCTTTCAATGCATTACTAGTTGCATCACCTTTTGAGCGAATATAATATTTCATGAAGTCACCTTCTATCTGTTCGATTATTTGTGAAATACTTTTGGGCTGCTTTAATTTCTTCTTTTATCTCATTCATTTCTTGATCAAGTAAGTATGATGCTTGCGCTGCATTTTGTAACCGTTGTTGTATTTCTGGTGGATATTCACCAGCATACTTATAATTCAGTGTATGTTCAATCGTTGACCAGAAGTTCATCGCTAACGTACGGATTTGAATTTCAGCAAGAACGACTTTCTTTCCTTCAATGGTCTCAATTGGATATTCTATAATGACGTGGTACGATCGATAGCCAGATTGCTTCGTATGTTCTATATAGTTACGCTCTTCAACAATTTTGAAATCATCACGTTGTCTAAGCAATTGAACAACAATCTCAATATCATCGACAAACTGACACATAATTCTCAAGCCACATATATCATACATTTCAAGCGCTAACTTATCATAGTCAATATTTCGTGCTTGTGCTTTTTCTATAATGCTTCCAACAGGCTTAATTCGTCCTGTAACAAATTCAATTGGTGAGTATTCATTGTTAAGCTCATATTGTTTACGAATGCCTTTAAGTTTGACTTTCAACTCTTCATTCGCTTGTTTGTAAGGGCTTAGAAATTCTTCCCATTGATTCATTGTCAATCACTCATCTTTCAATTTGAAAGTCTCTTCAACTGCTTCATGAAAATCTTTACCATAATTATCATTACCTTTAATATTCCATAACAAATCATTCATCTCATCTTTGAACTCTATCAGTTCTAACGTGTCATTAATGATGATTGGATGCTTTTCAAATGATTCATGTAACATTCCCCAAGTTTCCTGTACAAAATGTAAGTTATCGAATGATTTACCGTTATCTAATAAGTAAATGAAGGAATGTTGATCACTATCAACAATCATTCGCCCAGTTGCTTCATAACCTTCAATTGATTCTTCTGTATATCCATAGAATTGTCCATCTTTTATTTTTACTTCCGTAATGTATAAATTCATAAGTAACACTCCTATTCAATATATTATTTTAACATAAAAGTACATAAATGATATTATTTTATACGAGGTGATCCTATGCAGGAAATAGAAATTGAATTTAAAAATATGCTAATTAAATCTGAATATAAACAACTACTCAATCACTATTTTGATGTTACAAAATGTCATCCAATCATTCAAATTAACGAATATTTTGATACATATGATAACGATTTGACCACAAATAAAATTGCACTACGCATAAGAACAATAGATGACAATAAAGAATTAACATTGAAAATCCCATCGACAAATCAAAATCAAAATATCGAAATTAATGAGATGGTCCAATTTGACACATTGACACACTTTGAACAGCTTAATGACATGATGAAACAACATTTAAAACAATATGAAATAGAAGCATTGTCCTTCTGTTCTTTAGGCAAAATAAAAACAACACGTTATGAAAAAGAGTTAGACAATGAGCTTCTCGTATTAGATCACACTGAATTTCCTAATTTCGAAGATTATGAATTAGAATTTGAAGTTAATCATCATGACAATGGATTAAAAAAGTTTAATGCTCTGTTGAACCAACATCACATTCCAGTAAGAAAAGCTAATCCAAAGATCAAAAGATTTATGGACCATCTCTAGGAAGCAAAATAATTGAAAAATTCTTCATAAAAGAACATGATGTATATAGATTTATTTTTAAAGGAGTCAATTGTATGAATCCATATAAAGAGATTGGAGAAGAAAAACTGCATCAAATGATTGATATCTTCTACAACTATGTAAAAAATGATGACAGAATGAATCATCTATTTCCAGGTGATTGGGCAGAAACTGCAAGAAAACAAAAGCAATTCCAAACTCAATTTCTCGGTGGACCTAATCTTTACATTGAAGAACATGGTCATCCAATGATGAAAGCACGCCACATGCCGTTTGTCATCACTGAAATAGAGCGAGATGCTTGGCTTGAAAATATCTCTAAAGCCATTGACGACGTTGGTCTAGATGCTAATATGAAAGGCTATTTAATGGAGAGATACACAATGGTTGCTCATCATATGCAAAATAGTACTGTAAATGAGTAATTCATGATAAGGATGATTTCATTATGAATAAAAAATTTTATGCACTCGATGAGAGTATCCCCGAGCATGAACGTTGTATTAAAGAGATTAAAAAAATAGAAATTTTTGTCTATTTCGATCCTTTTGACCCAAACTGTTGGGAACTAGAACGTTATATGAAAAAATTATCGTTTGAATATGATCACATTGTTAGAATTAGACGTGTACTTCTCCCTTCTATTAAAGTATTAACTAAGTGCCAAGCACAAGCGACAGAAACTTTCGATAACATCGCATTTGCTATGAAGGCTGCTGAACTACAAGGCACTAAATATGGTGACTTATTCATACACCATATATTTAAAAATTTAAATGTAGAACATAAAGTATTAACGACGGAGAAAATAAAAAAATGTGCCCAATTAGCAGGCCTTGATATTCAAGAATTTGAAGATGATATTCGCTCAAATCTTATGACACCAGCCCTTAAAACCGATCAACAAATGGCACTTGAAATGGATGTCGACAGTGCTCCAACTGTCGTATTTTTTGGGGGGTGCGATACCGATGAAGGTATTAAAGTAGAGGGAATATATGACTATTCTGTATATACGTATATAATATCCAATTTATTTGATTATGAACTTGAAAAGAAACTAGCTCCTTCATTACTTGATTACATTAAAATGCACAAAATAGTTTCTGAAAAAGATATTATGACTTTATATGATTGGGATGAACAAATCACTGCTAGAGAATTAAAAAAGTTAAATCTTCAAAAACATGTCACTTATTTTGTAGGAAGAGATCAATTAACTTATTGGAAATTAAACAATGTATAGTACCCCTATGATAAATAAGGGTACTATTTTTTTGCAAAAAAATAGTGACGTGTGTTGCACGTCACTTAAACAAAGGGGATGGGAGAAATTTATTGACATAAAAGCAAAGGGGTATGCTTTATGTGTAAATTTCATAATCAAAATATATCACGAATTAAAGATATATTCAATCGTTTTGTCTTGAATTCTAAATTAAATATTGAAATTTTCTATAATATTATAAAGATTTAATTAATTTCTCAAATTCATCTAATTTTTGTTCAAATACTTTACACGCTTTTACAATCGGCTCTTTTGATGTCATATCAACGCCAGCATTTTTTAGCACGGTTAATGGTTCTTCAGAACTACCAGCTGATAACATTTCTTTAACATAACGATCTACCACTGGTTGTCCTTCTGATAAAATTTGCTCACTTAACGCAATCGCAGCACTATACCCTGTCGCGTATTGATATACATAGAAATTATAATAGAAATGAGGGATTCTTGACCATTCTTTTGAAATATTCTCATCTGTTACAACTGCATCACCATAGTATTTTTTATTAAGATTACCGTATAATTCATTTAATGCATCCGCAGTTAATGGTGTACCTTCTTCTTTCATCTGATGAATCAAATGTTCAAACTCAGCAAACATTGTTTGTCTAAATACCGTTCCCTTGAATCCTTCTAATTCATGATTTAACAAGTATAATTTCTTCATTGGGTCTGTCAGTTCTTGATGCATCGTATGAGCTAGCAATGCTTCATTGCAAGTCGATGCTACTTCTGCGACAAATATTGAATAATCACTCATATGTGACGGTTGATGTTTACGTGACAAATAACTATGTGCTGAATGACCGAATTCATGTGCTAATGTAAATAAATTATTGACGTTATCTTGCCAGTTCATTAAAATAAATGGATTTGTTAAATATGATCCAGATGAGTATGCTCCACTTCGTTTACCTTTATTCTCATATACGTCAACCCAACCGTTGGATAAGCCTTCTTTAATGATATCTAAATAGTCTTCACCCATTGGTTTTAAACCTTTGATCAACCACTCTTTTGCTTCTTCATAGGTTACTTTAAAATCGATATCTTTCACAAGTGGTGTGTACATATCATACATATGCATTTCATCTAATTGTAACAACTCTTTGCGTAACGCAGTATAACGATGGAGCAGTGGTAAATGTTCATTCACCGCATCAATTAATTGATCATAAACCACTTCATCAATTCTGTTCTGGTGCAATGCTTGGTGTCTACTCGAGTCATATCCTCTTACTCTTGCTGAGAATATGTGTTTATCTACAACACCTGATAATGTTGATTGAAGTGTGTGATTGTATTGTCCATAAGCTTTATACATACTATTATATGTGTTTTTTCTCAACACACGATCAGATGATTCCATCAACTTGGAATATGATCCTTGCGTTACAATGTGTCGTTCACCTGCTTGATCAATCGCATCATCAAACTGTATATCTGCATTGCTAAACATAGAAAATGTTTCTTCAGCAGTTGATAATGGCTCACTCGCAAGCGCTAATATTTTCTCTTCATTTGTTGATAGTGTATATGGTTTATCTTTTAAGATATTAATTAAATTAAATTCAAATGACTTTAATCCTTCATGCGACTCAATCATTTCCTTCATACGTGATTCATCAATGGACAGTAACTCTGCTGTAAAGTAGCTCCACGCAGCACTAAATTGTACCGCTAAACTTTGAACTTTATTCTCCATCGCACTATACGTTGAATTCGAAGTATCTTGATCATGTAACAAATGTGCATATACATAAAGTTTAGATAGTTGTTGTGAATCATTCTCAAGGGTTGTTATTGCTTCATATAACGTCTCACTTGATGAATTCAACTTCGTTTTAAATTGTTCTGCTTTATTGATATTTGATTTTACAACTTCAAATTGATCCCAAAATTGGTCATCACTTTCAAAAATTGTCGTTAAGTCCCATTGATCTTTTGGATTTATTTCATGTCTCTCTTTTAATGTAGTCATTAAAAACCCTCCTAAATATTGTGAATATTATTAATTCTATCATAATATTCTGTCGTTAATAAATCAATACGATCTGCTGTCAACGTTAATTTATAGTCATCATAAAATGTTCTCATAAAAAATGAATGTTCTATAAGCAACCTTGTTCCCTGCTCACTTTGTAACAACATTTGCCATGTCACAGGTGAGATTTTACAATACAGTGAATGACATGTTGTAATACCAACACATGATGGAATCGTATTATCAAATCTTTGAGCATAGTACATAGCCGTTAATGTAAGATCGTTAACATTCCTTTTTCGACGACATCGCTTGATATAGTCTTGAATTACATTCGATTTAATATGATATGGAATGTGATTTAGTTTATTGTTTGATGATTTACAATTAAGAGATTGGCGATTTAATAAATCATTTGCCGATATAATATGGTCATAATACATAAATGTGTGATCGCCACAATAGCTAAACAAATAAATTTGATGTAGCTGCAGTGTAGTATTATCAAGAGCATAAATGCTCAATGTTTCACCACAAATTAAAGACTGTTGAAATTGTGTCAAATCAATTAAATGTCCATTAAATTTTAAAGATTGATAATCAATAATCCATACAACATCAAACCCACATTCATAGTATCCATTTGAGCGCATTAGTATATCACTAAATGGAATGTTAGAACATTGAATTTCAATCGCTGTATGATGATTTACGAAAACATCTGGTATTTGTTCAATGTCTTTGATGTAATATTCTAAAGCAACACGATGATTTAAATGACGAAACAATTGATATAGATTATGTTTCATTGACAAATGTAATGGACTTTCTTTTTTATATTTATATGCATGACATAAGTGATGTCTTGCATGAGCAAAATGTGGTATTTTATGTTGACCGTGTTTAATAATGACAGGCTCATGACAGATTGGACAGCAATATTTATTGTTACGATTTGCATCATGAATTGACACAACTTCATTTGTTTGAATATCTTTAGCCATTAACATAAAAAAATACCTCCTACTATATATATCGTAAAATAGTAGGAGATTTCTTAATTATTTAACAAAAAATTTACAAACTTGTCTAAACACGTTATAAGTGAAAATTACTTTCCCATAATCTTCCAAATAGTGTCGTGTTTTCGTTGTCCTTTCAGCATACTCACTTATAATACTTAAAAATCTCAAGTACTGTTGTTGATCTGTTCCATGTAACTCGACTAAGTAATAATATTCATCATTTAAAACGTACAGCATATCATCCTTATCGAATGATTGTAATTCCTGTACTTTACTACATTGAATTACATCTTCAAAGTCATTAAACTTCATCAATAGTTCTTTATTGTATAATCTAACTTTCTCATCTTCTTTAGAATCAAGATGACCAGCCATTACATCGTCATATAATGCATTCATTTCATCATCAATCGCTTTGTTTTCTTCACTTTGCTGGTTAGATCTAGCTAATTTATAACCATTGTTGTGTACATCATACATATGCTCTTCATGTGTTGATTTCGTAACAATGACCTCAATCCCTTTATCAAATGCATGAATTTGAATCCACAACGGTCCATCCATCATGAAGTCTTCTTCCTCATTCACTTCATCCATCATCTTCCAGAAAAATTCTTCACCTTTTTGCTTATTGAACCATAGATCATCTTGCTTAAATCCACGTTCTTCAATATCACTGTACGTTACATATAATTTAATTGTCGATTCATCAATCCGTTCAATTCTCACTCTAATTCACCTCTCGTCCATATCTATTATATATATATTATCGCTTTTGGCGTTAAAGTTAAAATATAATGATTAAGTATATTGTCAAATAATTATATAGAAAGACGGACAAAATTGCAAATTAAAAGCGTATCTATCTTAATGATAGACACGCTTTTAAATGCATTTAATTGATTTTTATAAATCAACCATTTTTTGTGCTTCTTGTAATTGGAACGTACGAACTTTTCGTGGTAAAAATCTACGAATCTCATCTTCGTTGTATCCAACTTGAAGTCTTTTCTCATCCAATATAATCGGACGACGTAATAAGCCCGGGTTTTCTTGGATGATTTGATATAAATCTTGTAATGGCATTGCATCGATTTCGATGTTTAATTTTTGATATGTTTTAGAACGCGTAGAAATAATCTCTTCCGTTCCATCTTCAGTCATTCTCAAAATAGATTTAATTTCATCAATTGTTAACGGCTCTTGAAAAATGTTACGTTCAGTATAAGGAATATCATGTTCTTTTAACCATGCTTTCGCTTTTCTACAAGACGTACAACTTGGTGAGGTAAATAATGTAACCATACATATTACACTCCATTTCATATAAATTAGCCATTGTAACGAGATATGTAACAATAACTTGCTAAAAATTAGCTTATATATATTATAAAACGAGAACATTAAAATTTAATGAGATTCACATAAAATTATTGTAAATCTTCTATTAAATTAAATTCATAATTGTTTACAAATGATATAAAGCTTTATTCATCCTATATATTATTGTATCATAAATAGTATTAATATTAAAGTTAGTGGAGGTCATAACATGAAGACTTTATTTTCGGGTATACAGCCTAGTGGTGTCCCTACCATCGCAAATTATATCGGTGCGATTAAACAATTTCAAACGATGCAATACGATTATGAATCATACTTCTGTATTGTCGATCAACATGCAATTACAGTGCCTCAAGACCGTCTAAAACTTCGTGAACGTACACGACAACTTGCCGCAATTTATCTAGCTTCTGGGATAGATACAACCCATTCAACACTATTTATACAAAGTGAAGTTCCAGCTCATGCACAGGCCGGTTGGTTGATGCAATGTATATCATACATCGGTGAATTAGAACGAATGACTCAATTTAAAGATAAATCGTCGAAACAACAGGATGGTATTTCTGCTGCTTTATTAACATATCCACCATTAATGGCTGCTGATATATTACTCTATGGCACTGATATTGTGCCTGTCGGTGATGATCAAAAACAACATTTAGAACTGACTCGTAATTTAGCTGAACGTTTTAATAGTAAATACAATGATATCCTTACAATTCCAGAAGTAAAACTACCTGAATATGGTGCTCGTATTAAAAGCTTACAAGAACCAACAAAGAAAATGAGCAAGAGCGACTCAAATCAAAAATCATTTGTTTCATTGCTTGATCCACCTAAACAAATTGAGAAAAAAATTAAAAGTGCAGTCACAGACTCAGAAGGGATTATACGATACGATAAAGAGAATAAACCTGGTGTATCAAATCTATTGGATATTGTGAGTGTACTCAAAGATGCAACTGTTGAATCTATCGAAAAAGACTTTGAAGGTGTGCAATACGGAGAATTCAAATCGTTCGTTGCAGAAGTCGTAGTCGATGAATTAACTCCATTTCAAGAGCGATATGAACATTATATGAATTCAGAAGAGCTTGACCATATTCTAGATAAAGGTCGTGATCAAGCAAATATGAAAGCACAGAAAATGCTCACTAAGATGGAAAACGCAATGGGATTAGGTAGAAAAAGAAAATAAATATAAAGAAGGTATAACATAAACATATTTATGTTATACCTTCTTATTATTAATTATTATTAGCTTTATACTATTTCAAGTTACCTGTATATCCATTTTTATTTGCTTCTTTACGATATTCTTCGAATTCTTTCTCAGAACAATATACATAATGGTCTGGAGTAATTTCACGTAATTGAACAACATCATCCTCATCATAATTATGAACTTCAGGATCATATGTCGATCTTACACGTGTTCTCTCTGACTCAGGGTCTGGATGCGGAATGGCACTTAACAATGATTTCGTATATGGATGGAATGGTGAGTTATAAATATCATCACTCGTCCCGATTTCAACCAATTTACCAAAGTACATTACCCCTATACGGTCAGATATATATTTAACCATTGATAAATCATGCGCGATAAATAGATAAGTTAAATCATCTTCACGTTGCAAGTCTTGTAAAATGTTTACAACTTGCGCTTGAATTGATACGTCCAATGCAGAAATTGGCTCATCGGCGATAATAAAGTCTGGACTTACAGCTAATGCTCTTGCAATACCAATACGTTGTCGCTGTCCACCAGAGAACTCATGTGGATAACGGTTCGCATGCTCTCTATTTAAACCGACACGCTCTAGCAATTGATAAACTCTCTCTTTTTTATCTTGTTTATTTTTTGATAGTTTATGAATATCAATACCTTCTGCGATGATATCCATAACTTTCAAACGTGGGTTAAGCGAAGCATAAGGATCTTGGAAAATCATTTGCATTCTTCTATTGAATTCTGCTAAGTCTTTACGTTTTTTGATATCTTGTATATTTACATCATCAAAAATTACTTTACCAGCTGTCGCGTCATAAAGCTTAATAATTGTACGACCTGTTGTTGATTTACCACAACCTGATTCACCTACAAGTCCAAACGTTTCACCTTTATAAATATCAAATGAAACATCGTCAATCGCTCTTACTTCATTAGGTTTACCCTCATTAAAGTATTGCTTAAGACCTCTCACTTGAACTAATTTAGTCTTACCATCTTTATATAATTTAACGCCTTCTTTTTCTTCATCTGATAACCAGACAATATCATTACGAATACTAGATTTAACATCAATTTTAGGTGGTGTCATTATGCAAGTACCCCCTTCACTTGTTTTGGTGTATCAAACTGCCCTGGTAAATCACGATGCTTCATTTTCACCATTTCAGGTGGCTCTACATGTGGTGCATCCGGATGTAGTAACCAAGACCTTACAAAGTGTGTATCAGATACTTGGAACCATGGCGGTGGTTCTTCGAAATCAATTTCCAATGCGTATTCACTACGTGGTGCAAACGCATCACCTTTAGGCGGATTAATCAAATCAGGCGGCGTACCTGGAATGGCTTGTAATGAAATGTCTTTCGTTGTATCTAGTGATGGCATACTTGACAATAACCCCCATGTATATGGATGTTTCGGATTGTAGAATATTTCATCTACTTGACCACTTTCGACAATTTGACCACCATACATTACAGCAACTTTATCCGCAACATTTGCAACGACACCTAAATCGTGAGTAATGAAAATAATTGCAGTTCCAAATTTCTCTTTCAATTCATTCATCAAATCAAGAATTTGTGCTTGCATCGTCACATCAAGGGCTGTTGTCGGTTCATCAGCAATGAGTATTTTCGGCTCACATGCTAAAGCAGTCGCAATAACGATACGTTGTCTTTGACCACCAGAGAACTGATGAGGATACATCCCGTAACGCTCTTCTGCCTTCTTAATGCCAACATCCTTCAAAATTTCTATGGCTCTTTTCTTCGCATCAGATTTAGACATATTCATATGTTTGATTAATGGTTCTGCAACTTGACGTCCAATCGTCATTGTTGGATTAAGAGACGTCATTGGGTCTTGAGAAATTAATGAAATTTCACTCCCTCGAATGTTTTGCATGTCCTTCTCTTTAAGCTTAGCTAAGTCTTGATTATTAAATAACACTTGACCAGATTTAATTCTCCCAACACGACCTGGTAATAACCTCATAATCGCTTTCGTTGTAACAGATTTTCCTGAACCTGATTCACCAACGATTGCTAATGTTTCACCTTTATTTAAAACGAAGTCTACACCACGAACAGCTTGTACTTCGCCTGCACGTATGTCGAAGGATACTTTTAAATCTTTAACTTGTAATAACGGTTCTGTTGTATTTTCCATTAGGTTATCCTCCTTAATCTCTCATCTTCGGATCGAATGCATCACGTAATCCATCACCGAATAAGTAGAATGATAATATCAACACACTCAATACTAATGAAGGAATCATTAGTTGATATGGATGTAATAATAATACTTTACGGCCATCATTTATTAATGATCCTAATGATGCGTTCGGTGCCGGTATACCTAAACCGATAAAGCTTAAGAAAGCCTCTGAGAAGATTGCACCTGGAATTGAGAACATCAATGTTACGATAATTGGACCTAAAGTATTCGGTAAAATATGTCTAAAAATTAATCGACTTTTAGATGCTCCTAATGTTCTTGATGCCATAACAAACTCTTCATTCTTTAACTTTAAGAACTGCCCACGTACAATACGACTCATTCCGAGCCAACCAAGTACTGCCAGTGCAAAAATAATAGTGAACAATCCAGCATCCATAACAACAATTAGTAAAATAACTAAAATCAAGTATGGAATACTACTTAAAATTTCAACGATACGCTGCATAATTGTATCTACTCTTCCACCGACATAACCTGAAATCGAACCATAAATTACACCGATGATTAAATCAATTAATGAAGCTGCTAAACCGATAATGACAGAAATTTGAGTCCCTTTCCATACACGTGTCCATAAATCACGACCTAAGTTATCCGTTCCAAACCAATACGCTTCTTTAATGTCTCTCGTTTCATATACGTCGATTCCATCTTTATTTAAACCATCAAATGGTGAAAATGGTATATCAGCTAAAGCATGGACTTTCGGTGGCAAGTTTTTATGATCTAAGTTTTGTGCATGGAAACTATGACCATTCATCATCGGCCCTACCCAAGCCATAATACCGAGAAGTATCATGACAATTAAGCCAGCAAGTGCTAATTTGTTTTTATATATTTGATATGCTGCATCTTGCCAGAAGTTTTTACTTTTTCGTTGAATAACTTCATGTTGGCTTGAATCTTGTTTGGCAAACGCCATTGACCCTATTGGAGATGTTAATTCCTGATGTGCATCTGCTGCATTAACGTCAATTTTTTTTGTATGATCTTGTTCTCTAGTCATTAACTGTCACCATCCAATCTAATTCTCGGGTCAATTATCACATATAAAATATCTACCACGAGTAAAATTACAACGAGTAAAATACTGAAAAACATTGTCAACGCCATAATCACTGGATAGTCATTCGTCATAATTGAATTAACGAACTGATCACACATCCCTGGAATAGCAAAAATTTGTTCAATCGTTAAAGCCCCTGTTAAAGTAAATACAGCCATTGGCCCAACGATTGTAACGATTGGGATCAATGCATTTCTTAAAGCATGTTTAAACAATACCGAAACTGTCGAATTCCCTTTTGCTTTAGCTAAAGTAATATAGTCTGATCCTAATACTTCAATCATTTCAGCACGAATATAACGAGCTACCGTCGCAATTGGACTACACATTAATGCAATCGCTGGCATGATAATATATAATGGTCCATCCCAACCTGCAACCGGAAGTATTTCCCATTCAACCCCAAAAAAGTATTGTAAGTATGTACCAATTACAAATGACGGAACGGCTACGAATAATACTGAGATGAATGTTGCAAGGTAGTCAATCCAACTATTTTGTTTAACCGCTGCAATGACACCGAGAATTACTCCGATAATCACACCGAAAAAAATAGCATAGATTCCTACTTCAGCTGATACTGGTAATCTTTCCATAATCAATGGTAATACATCACGTCCATCGTATTTGAAAGAAACACCAAAATCTCCTGTTGCGATATTCTTTAAATATGTTAAGTATTGCACAAATACAGGGTCTCCTAATCCATATCTTTCATTTAAAATTTGTCGTTGTTCTGGAGATAATTTTTCATCATTAAATGGTGAACCTGGTAATAATTTCATTAAAAAAAACGTGATCGTTGCAATGATGTATAGTGTTACAAACATATAACCGATACGTTTTAAAATATATTTGAACATCGTTTAACCTCCTTAATATAGATGAATACGAAGAGTATGACATACTCTTCGTGTTCATCACTTATGTTGTATTATTTTGATTCTTTACCTTCAATACTTGTTGTCTTCAATGAGAAGTCAACACCAAATTTATGACGGTGATAATCTTTAATGTACGGTTGTTGTAAGTATGCAGCACCTGTTTGATACAACGGCATTACTGGTGCATCTTTCAACATTAATGCTTCAGCTTCTTGTAATGCTTTGATTCTTTCTTCCGGCTTCGTCGCTAGATCACCTTTTGCTGATTCAATTGCTTTATCATATTCAGGGTTAGACCAACCAGAACTGTTTTGGTTATTGCCAGTCGTTAAAATTTCTAAGAATGATAATGGATCTGGATAATCAGCTCCCCACCCTGAGAAACCAATTTCAAATTGTCCTTTATCTTCTAGAGCAATTTTTTGTTTGAATGGTTGTTGCTTAATTTTAAGTGATAAACCATCTAAGTTTTGCTCAAGTTGTGATTGGAAATATTCAGCATCCGTTTTTGCAGAATCTTGATCAAATGTTAACAATTCAATTGTAATCTCATCTTTTCCAAGTTCTTCTTTCGCTTTTTCCCAAGCTTTCTTAGCAGCTTCTGGGTTATAGCTATACGGTGCGTCTACACCTTCTGTATATTCTTCTCCACCTTCTGATTCAACTAATTCTGATGGTGTGAATTTGTCATATGCTTTTGAACCATTATTTCTATTTGATGAAACATATTTCTCTTTATCAATCGATTGTGCAATCGCTTGACGGACATTTTCATTCTTTAATGTTTCATTTTCTAAGTTAAATACGAAGTAGAATGTTGATGCACGTAAGTCAGTCTCAAAGTTTTCATCTTCTTTATAACTGTCAACATGTTCTGCACTTAAACCAGTAATATCAATTTTCCCTGTTTCGTAAAGGTTAATTCCTGTTTGAACGTCCTTAACAATTTGGAAGTTTACTTCATCTAAATTAACTGCTTCTTTATCCCAATATTCTTCATTTGGTGTTAATTGGTATTTACTTTCAGTCTCCCAGTTATTTAAAACAAACGGACCGTTGTATAAAGTCTTATCTTCTGACGTTCCATACTTACCATCTTGTTCATTATAGAACTTTTCGTTTAACGGATAGAACGTAGGGAATGTTAATAATTGTTGGAAGTATGGCACTGGTTTTTCTAATTCAATTTCTAATGTTTGATCATCGATTGCTTTGACACCTAATTCATCGACTTTCTTATCGCCATTATTAATCGCTTCTGCGTTTTTGATATCATATAAAAAGTACGCAAATTCAGATCCTGTTTCAGGGTTTAACGCTGTTTGCCATGCGAATACGAAATCTTTCGCCGTCACCGCTTCACCATTTGACCATTTGGCATCTTCACGCAATTTAATCGTATAAGTTTTCTTATCTTCTGATACTTCAGGCTCACCTTCGGCAACCCCTTCTTCAATCTTGTCATCTTTCCCTAAAGAGTATAGACCTTCTTGTGTTTGTCCTAACACACTCGTTGAAGCTGAATCTGTTGCAAGTGCTGAGTTCATTGTTGGAATATCAGATGCTGCAGATAAGTTTAAGACTTGTTTATCCTCACCATCTTCACCTGAACCACCTTCTGATTTACCACCACCGCTCGTTGAGCATGCTGCAAGCACTAACGATGCTGATAGTGTAAGCGCTGTCATCTTACCAAGGTTTTTATACATAATGTAACTCCTCCCAATGCAACTAACGTTGCAATCAATAATTCCTTCAATTTTCTGAAGATTAGTTTTATTATAGGGTAAATATTTTTTCAATGCAATATTGAATTTAAATTATATTTGTGCTTGTGGCAATTTTCTAATATTTTAACAGAGTAAAGAGCAATGAATGGGAGGATTCATTGCTCTCTATGAATGAAATTATTGATTTATATTCAAGGTAAATTATTCTTTACCTTCAATATCAACATGTTTGAATGTCATATCAGCACCAAATTTATGGCGTTGATAGTTTTTGATGTAAGGTTGTTGTAAGTACGCTGCACCTGCTTGATACATCGGCATAATTGCAGCATCTTCTAACAAGATATTCTCTGCTTCTTGCATTGCAGCCCAGCGTTCTTCAGGCTTATCGGCTAATTCACCTTTAGCATCTTTAACCAATTTGTCAAACTCTGAGTTCGACCACTCCATTTGGTTGTGTGCACCATCTGTCACAAACAAATCGACAAATGTCATTGGATCCGGATAGTCAGGACCCCAACCAGCAAATGATAATTGGTAATCTCCTTTAGATTCAAGCGCAAGCTTTTGTTTGAATGGTTGTTGTTTAATCTTAAGTGATAAACCATCTAAATTCTTTTGAAGTTGTGCTTGGAAATATTCTGCATCTGTCTTCGATGTTTCAGAATCATATGTTAATAACTCAATTTCTATTTTATCTTTACCGAGCTCTTTTTTAGCTTTTTCCCAAGCTTCTTTCGCACCTTCTAAGTCATATGACAATTCTGATTTAACGCCTTCAACATAATCCTTTTCGTCTGGACCTTTAACAAACTCTTTAGGCGTTAATTTATCAAAAGCGATGGAACCGTTGTTTAAATTTGATTGAACATATTTTTCTTTATCAATTGCCTTATTGATTGCAAGTCTTACGTTTTTGTTCGCCATGATTTCGTCATTTTGGTTAAATCTCATAAAGAATGTTGACGTTCTGAGTTCTGTGTTAAAGTTAGGATCTTCTTTATAATTATCTACATGCTCAGCACTTAAACCTACAATATCGATTTTTCCTGTTTCGTAAAGGTTGATCGCAGTTTGAGGGTCCTTTACGACTTGGAAGTTTACTTCATCTAACTTAACTGCTTCTTTATCCCAATATTCTTCGTTTGGTACAAGTTTGAACTTACTTTCTGTTTCCCAATCTGTTAACTCAAACGGTCCATTATATAGCGTCTTTTCTTCTGTCGTACCAAATTTATCACCTTGTTCTTCTACATACTTTTCATTCAATGGATAGAATGTAGCAAATGTGAGTAACTCTTTAAAGTACGGTAATGGTTTTTCTAATTCAACCTCTAATGTATAATCATCAACCGCTTTAATACCCAGTTCATCAACTTTTTTCTTTCCTGTATTTACGGCTTCGGCATTTTTAATATCGTACATAATATAGCCATATTCTGAAGCCGTTTCAGGATCTAACGTACGTTTCCAACCATATTCAAAGTCTTTGGCTGTTACTGGATCACCATTAGACCACTTCGCGTCTTCACGAAGTTTAAATGTATATTTTTTACTATCTTCACTAACTTCTGGTTCACCTTCTGCAATCCCATCTACAGCTTTATCATCTTCTCCTAATCTATATAATCCCTCTTGAGTTTGATTCATTATGTAGAATGATACTTGGTCAGTTGCTAATGAACTATCCATCGTAGGAATATCAGATGCTGCAGATAAATTTAATACTTTCTTTTCATCCGATCCTTCCCCACCTTCTTTAGATGCAGAGTCACCACTATTTCCTGTTGATGAACAACCTGCCAATGCTAATGTGAGTGCTAGTGTTGATGCAGTATAAAGTTTCCATCTTTTTGCCATGTGTAAATTCCTCCTAAGGTTTTATAAAATCTTTCTAATTAGAATTTTCAGAAGATTTGACTTAATTATACAAAGGCTTGAAAAATAATGCAAGTTTATTTTTAGAAAATTTAAATATTTTATTATTTTCAGTTATTTATTATCGTATTATCTTCTAAGAAATATTATGTTAATATTTAAAATAATAAAATACCAAAGGAGATCATATGAAACATATTTTAAGAAACACATTAATTTATTGTGCTGTAATCATTATAATTTCTATCATTGTTTTTCTATTTTTTAAAAATGATAAGATTGGTCAAACATTATTCGACTATATCGTCTTTTTCTCTATCATCGGTTTAACCATTTCACTCATTTTATTTTTGATCAATCGGAAAGCATATAGTATTTTTAGTTACTCTTTCAAAAAGTTTATGTACCGTATGAAACCAAAAAGTTTACAAAACATTCAAGCAAATGATGACGTGATGAATCCTAAGTCATTAAGTATCAACCCCGACATGCCATATCAGTTCGGAGGATTATTTATTGCATCGCTCTTTTTATTATTTACTTCAGGCATCATTTCATTATTCATTTAAAAAACGATCGACAATTTTTATTTTGTCGATCGTTTTTTTCATATTCATTCCATCTACAACTCAATCCATTTTATTTCATGGATTAATCATCAAACAAAAAAGATTAGGGTATTTTAAAATACCTTAACCTTCATAACGCTTCAACATTAATGTTGAATTATGACCACCAAATCCTAAACTATTCGATAGAGCATACTTAATATCTTGTTTTATCATTTCATTTGGCACATAGTCCAAATCACATTCTGGGTCTTTCTCAACATAATTAATGGTTGGTAAAATAATCCCATGTTCTAATGATAATGCAGAAAAAATTGCTTCTATTCCTCCAGCTGCGCCAAGCATATGACCTGTCATTGACTTCGTACTAGAAATCTTCATATTATAAGCATGATCTCCAAACGCATCCTTAATGGCCATCGTTTCAAATTTTTCATTTAGCGGTGTGCTTGTTCCGTGAGCATTGATATAATCTACATCTGTCGGTTGAATGCCAGCGTCTTCAATGGCCATCGTCATTGCACGTGATCCACCTGACCCACCAGGTGCTGGTGCTGTAATATGATGTGCATCTCCTGTTGATCCGTATCCTACAACTTCCGCATAAATATGAGCACCACGTGCTTTCGCATGTTCTAACTCTTCTAACATGACGATGCCTGCACCTTCACTCATTACAAATCCGTCTCGATTCGCATCAAATGGTCTACATGCACTATTAGGATCAGGATTCAATGTTAATGCTTTATTCGCTTGAAAACCTGCTAATCCCATTCGACTGATTGGTGCTTCTGTTCCACCAGCGACCATTGCTGTTGCATCACCACGTTGAATAAATTTAAACGCTTCACCAATACTATTCGTTCCTGTCGCACATGCTGTTACAGTACATCCATTTGGTCCTTTCGCACCTAAGTCAATCGAAACCTGACCTGCAGCCATGTCGGTTATCATCATCGGTACAAAGAAAGGGCTTACTCTTTTCGGACCACGTTTTAATAGCATATCATAGCCTACTTCGAATGTTCCGATTCCTCCAATACCACTACCAATCCACACACCAACACGTTCACTCAATTCTCCTTCTATTTTCAATCCACTATCTAACACTGCCTCACGAGAAGCGACGATTGCGTATTGAGTGAATCGATCCATTTTTCTTGCTTCTTTTTTAGAAAAATGATCTAACGCATCATAACCTTTTAACTCACCTGCAACTGATACTTCAAAATCTGTCGTATCAATTCGTGTAATCTCTCCGATACCATTTTGACCTTTCATTCCATTTTGCCATAACTCTTTTGCATTATTTGAAATTGGTGACAATGCACCTAATCCAGTAATAACAACTCTTTTTTTGTCCATCCGTGTCATCTCCTTATTTCCCCCAAGTTAATCCTAACGCACCATAAGTCAGTCCGCCACCGAAACCAACAAGTATAATGTTATCTCCATCATTTAGTTTATTGTTTTGACGTTCATAGTCCATCGACAACGGAATACTTGCAGCACTCGTATTACCATAACGATCGACGGTCACACTTAATTTATCAACATCAAGATTCATTCGTTCTCTAGCCGCTTCCATAATTCGAATATTCGCCTGATGAGGAACAAGTAAAGAAATATCTTCCGGTTGCCAATTACATTGTTCCATTACTTCAACAGAAATTTCCGGCATCATTCTTACAGCAAACCTAAACACTTCTCGACCATTCATTTTTAAATAATGTGTGTTTAAATCTTCATATAATAAATCTGCTCCAGAACCATCACTTCCTAGTTTATGGCTCTTGATTCCTTTGCCTTCACTGACCTTCGAAACAACAACGGCACCTGCTCCATCACCAAATAAAACAGCAGTAGAACGATCGGTCATATCTGCAATCTTTGATAATTTATCTACACCAATCACCAATACATTATCATACATATTAGATTGAACATACATTTGAGCCGTAATCACACTATATATAAAACCGGTACATGCTGCTTTTTGATCCAACGAAGGAATGGATGTAGCACCTAATTCATGTGCAATGATATTAGCAGTCGACGGAAATTGTTGATTACTCGTTGATGTTGCTACAATAATCAAATCAATATCATCGATTGTTAGATTCGCATCTTCTATTGCTTTCCTTGCTGCATTCACTCCTAAATCACTCGTTGTCTCATCATCTCTTGCAAATCTTCTTTCTTTAATACCTGTCATTTTGCTAATCCATTCATCATTCGTATCGAGGAACTTTTCAAAATCTGAATTTTTCATAATACGTTCTGGTACATATGTCCCTAATCCTATAATTCCAACACCCATAGGCTTAACCTCACTTTATTTTTTTAATGTAAGTTTTGTTATTTATATATTAAACATAATTTTATTAACTGATATTATTATTAGGTACTAATTTATCATATATCACATTAAATTGAAAACTTTTGATTTCTATATGTACATTATTAATACTTTTATTTATAATGATATCGAATGGGGAAAAATTGGAGGTTTAAACATGAAATATATTATCACATTATTTTGGGGCGTTTTATTATTTCATATGGTCAATTTCATATTAAATAGTTTAGCAGGCGGTGGTCCAATGGATCTTGTACAGGCTACGATTGCAAGTTTAATTTTTGGTGTCATTGTTATCCTCTTTGCATTGGTTTTAGATTTGTTAGCACCTAAAGTTGATGAGGAGTCAACGCATCATTAATAATTATATTAGTAAAGGGTTACTCAGAAGAGTAACCCTTTTTCTTTATTCACCATTCATCTGAAATTGAACTTCACTACCTTGACGTACTACATTAATTGTACAACCTTCTTCTAATCCTTCTCGAATAATGAATCTTGCAAGTGGCGTTTCAATCTGTCTTTGAATGAATCGTTTTAATGGTCTTGCACCGAATTGAACATCATACGCTTCTGTTGCTATCCATTCTTTAACATCATCCGATACATTCAATAATAAATGCTGATCTTTTAATCGTTTATTCAATTCACCGATTAATTTATCGACAATTCTAGTCATCTCAGATTGTTGAAGTGGTTTAAATATCACAATGTCATCCATTCGATTCAAAATTTCTGGTTTAAAATGAGCATGAAGGCTATTTTGTACTTGTTCTCGAGCCTCTTCTGTAATCATACCTTCAGAATTGATTCCATCTAATAAATATTCAGATCCAATATTACTTGTCATAATGATGATTGTGTTTTTGAAATCAACAGTACGTCCTTTTGAATCGGTTAAATGCCCTTCATCTAACATCTGCAACAGGACATTGAATACTTCTGGATGTGCTTTCTCGACTTCATCTAATAATACGACTGAATATGGTTTTCTTCTCACTGCTTCTGTTAATTGTCCACCTTCTTCATGTCCAATATATCCAGGAGGTGCACCAATTAATCGTGCAACTGTATGCTTCTCCATGTACTCACTCATATCGATACGAATCATATGCTTCTCAGAATCAAACATCGATTCAGCAAGTGATTTCGCAAGTTCTGTTTTACCAACTCCTGTTGGTCCTAAGAATAAGAATGATCCAATCGGTCTATTCGGATCTTTAATACCAGCACGTGCTCTCAATACTGCATCACTAACAAGTTCAACCGCTTCACCTTGACCAACAACTCGCTGATGAAGAATAGAAGATAAGTTCAACAATTTCTCTTTTTCTGTTTCGACTAGTTTGTTCACTGGAATGCCTGTCCATTGACTCACTATTGTACCAATCTCATCTTCAGTGACGACTTCACGAATATAACGTGTTGTTTGATCATTTTGCTCTTTATACTCTTCTTCTAACGCTTTCAATTGTTGTTCTAATTCTGGAATCTTACCATGTCTTAATTCTGCAGCTTTCTCAAGTTCATACTGTCTTTCCGCTTCTTCTAATTGTTGCTTATATTGATCTAACTCAGTTCTTTTATTTTGTACAACTTGAATTTTATCTTTTTCGACTTGTATTTTCTGTTGCAAATCTTGTTGTTCACTCTTTGCTTCAGATAATTCATCTTCTAGTTCTTTAAGTCTATTCTGACTTAATTCATCTTCTTCTTTCTTTAGTGCTTGTGCTTCGATTTCAAGTTGCATAACTTTACGATTTAACGCATCCAGTTCAGTAGGATTAGATCCCATTTCAGTATTAATCGTTGCACACGCTTGGTCAACTAAATCTATCGCTTTATCTGGTAAGAATCGATCCGTAATGTAACGATCAGCAAGTTCTGCTGCACTCACCAACGCTCTATCTTGAATTCTTACGCCATGATGGACTTCATACCGTTCTTTCAAACCACGCAAAATACTAATCGTATCTTCGATTGTAGGTTCTGACACGTTTACCTTCTGGAATCGTCGCTCTAAAGCACTATCCTTCTCTATATATTCACGATATTCATTCAAAGTTGTCGCACCAATGCAATGCAGTTCACCACGAGCCAGCATCGGTTTTAACATATTAGAAGCATCCATTGCTCCGTCAGTTTTACCCGCACCGACAAGCATATGAATCTCATCAATGAATAGTATAATTCTTCCTTCACTGTCCTTAATTTCTTTCAATACCGCTTTCAATCGTTCTTCGAATTCACCACGATATTTAGCCCCAGCAACGAGTGCACTTAAATCCAGTTCGAAAATCGTTTTATCTAACAAACTCTCTGGTACATCACGATTGACGATACGTTGTGCTAATCCTTCTACGATTGCCGTCTTACCTACACCTGGTTCTCCGATTAAGACTGGGTTATTTTTTCTTTTACGACTAATAATTCGAATTGTATTTCTAATTTCTTCGTCACGTCCTATAACTGGATCCATTTTCCCTTCTTTTACCTCTTTGACTAAGTCACGTCCATATTTTTCTAACGCTTCATATTGTACTTCTGGATTTTGTGTATTCACGTGATTACCCCCTCTTATTTTTTCAATTGCAAATTCAATTTCTTTTTTTTCTTTTTTCAAATAGTTTTTTGATACTGTGTGATGATCTATTGCACTAAGGAGTATATGTTCTTGTGATATAAAATCATCATCAAATTGATTCATTACCTTCTCAGCACTAATCATTACTTGATTTAAATCTGTACTTAAATATTGTCCATATTGTACAGAATCCCCTGATATTTTTGTATTACATTGATCAAGGTCTTCTTTTAATCGTTTAATATATGTTCCAATGTCTATTTCAGCTTTAAATAAAATCCTTTCCATTAATGAGCCTTCGGCGTTCATTAATGCTAACATTAACATTGTCGCGTTAATTTGTTGTTGTTGCTTTTCAATGGCGAGTTCTCGAGCACTGTTTAATGCTTCTGCGACAGATATTGTTAATTTGTTCATATCCATACGATTCACCTCTTAGTTTATTTAATAATTTATCGGTCAAATTTAACTTTGACTTTCTTTGACCTTAACTATAATATACATTATTTTAATCATTAATTCAATACCTTTTCTTAATAAAATTTCTTTTAAATTTTTGCATTTTCGTCAGTGCGTCACTATAATTATGAGTATTGCATAATGCAATTACTCTGCTGTATCAGTAAATAATTTAATATTTGAAAATTGTATCATCAAATACATAGTTCATAACAAAAGGATGGATGATCATGGAGCAATTATTCGATTGGATAGAGTTTTTGAAATACGTATTTTTAGGATTAGTTCAAGGCGTTACCGAACCAATCCCTATTTCCAGTAGTGGACACCTTGTATTACTACAAGAATTTTTAGGTATTGGGGCAAAGGGATTTACGTTTGAAATTTTAGTCAATACAGCGTCTTTAATTGCTGTCGTCATTATTTATTGGAATGATATCGTACAATTATTCATTCATTTTCTACAATATATTGGTGGCAAACGTTCAAAAGAAGTCATCGAAGACTTCAAATTTGTCATGTATTTAATCATCGCAACGATTCCAGCTGGTATATTAGGCTTGTTATTAGAAGACTTTATAGGAGATTATAAAAGTGCTTTACTTGTAGGTATCATGCTAATTGTTACAGGTATTGCATTGTGGGTCATTCGTAATAATCGTGGGAAAAAATTCGACGGCGACTTAACGTTGAAAGATGCTATTATTGTTGGATTTGCTCAAGCTGTTGCATTAATCCCAGGAATTAGTAGAAGTGGTGCAACAATCGTCGGTGCAATGGGTGTTGGTATGAATCAAAAGACTGCATTAAAGTTCTCTTTCTTATTGTACATTCCTATTAGCTTAGGGACTGCACTACTCGGTATTAAAGACATTATTAACGAACCACCAACTCAAAATATGGTCATTGCTTATATCGGTGCCTTTACTGCATCTCTTGTTGCAAGCTATATTTCATTGAAATGGTTACAAGGTATTATGGCGAAAGGCAATTTATTTATTTTTAGCCTATATTGCTTCATTGTAGGACCACTAGTTATCATATTATCTTTTTTCTTTTAACATAATCCATAAATTAACACTATCACGATGAACCAAATGTTCACACATTTGATTCATCGTTTTTTAATAGTATACTAGTAATTAATATTAACTATTCAAAGGATGAACGGTAATGTTAAAAAACAAACTAGAACACACTCCGTATTCTGTCATTAATTTCATTAGAGAAAATGGCACTCAAGTGTCGTTCAAAAAAAATGAGTACATTTACCAAGCGACAGATCAACGTGAATACATTTATTTAATATTAAATGGTCAAGTCGTTATTTCGAGAAGCTTTGAGAATGGCAAAGAATTTGCGATGAAACTTCTGAGTACATTTGGTCTATTCGGATCTACAGAAATTTATCCTTTGCAACCAACGTATCAAAACGATGCACAAGCAAGATCTGACGTTGTACTTGTCAAAATGGATACTGAAGTATTTGAACGTAGCGTCTTAGAAGATCAAGTGTTAACATACGAATGGATCCAGTGGTTACAAATCGATAATACACGAAAAGAATCACGAATTCGCGACCTGTTTCAATGTGGTAAAAAAGGCAGTCTCTATTCAACACTCATTCGATTGTCTAACTCATACGGACTAACTATTGATGGAGGTATATTATTAGATATTTCATTAACAAATCAAGAACTCGCTAACTTTACAGGTTCATCACGAGAAGTCATGAATAGGATGTTAAACGAACTCGTTAAATTAAATATTATTTCAATTGACCGCAAAAAAATCACGCTTCACAATATTGACTATTTACGCCAAGAAATTTCATGCGAAGAATGTATTAGTTCAATTTGTCGTATAGAATAGTAAATAAGAAAGGATTCCAATGTTTATTGGAATCCTTTCTTGCTTACTTGCCCTTCTAACACAATTTGAATTGATTTGCTGATCAAATTACTATATGCTTTTTTTCCTTTACGATTTAATTGACCCGATTCTTCATCAAAATAATCATCATTCGTATTCACTTCATAATTCCAATCAATGAGATACGTATTGTCGTACTCATTCGTCAATGCATAATAACTTTCATTGATCTCTCTAGAATACTCTTTATTACCTCTTAAATTAATCAAAAATATATGTTGATGAGGATGATTTATAATGAAGTCCTCAACTGATTCTAAATCTGGTTTTAACGTTCCACCTAATTGAATCACCATGACTTCACCACGTTGATCAAATTCACTATGATTCGCAAGAATTCTTGATAATCCTGTTCCACTTCTATTCACTTCAACATCTGTTGTCAAATTTGGTGTATCATTCTTTAATTGATCAACTACATCATTTGAAAATCCATCACCAATATAGAGATAATTTATTTTTTTCATATTAACATTTCTATACTCTGGCTTCTCGAGTTTAATTTCATCTTTAATAATTTCTGTATTTGATGATGAATAATCCTTAATGTCATCTTTAAAAAAACTATTAATATAGACAGTACTGACAATGAACAATATTAACAGACAAATAATCAATGCCGGTCTTATAAATTTCTGCCAATTTATTGATCTGATTGCATTTTTAAATCCTAACTTCTCTATAGGGCGTTGTATTTTACGATATGTTAATTCTGTTAATACACTGATAGCGATGATTGCAATGAGCCACTCAATAATTGAATGGTTAAATCCTATCGAACGAATGAGTACGATGATTGGCATGTGCCACATATATAATGGAAATGCTCGTTTACCTAGTAATACTAACGGTTTAAATTTGAAAATTAATTGCCCAATATTATTATCACGTATAGTAATCGACCAGATGAGTACACCGACAATCAAACTAAAGATAAATGTCCCACCGAAATATAGTAAAATATTTGTCGTCTTAGCTGTCATAAATGAAATAATCAATAATACAACCATTAAAATGGTCACTACAGGTAACACAAATTTGTCATAACGAAACTTAAATCGTGATGTGTTAAATTGTTGTGATATAAATGCTACTAAAGCACCCATTAAGAATGTTTGTAGTCGGGTATCAGTCCCTAAGAAACTCCTTGAAACACCTGCTGTCAAGAATACAATAGGCATTGCACTTGCACTAATAATCATTAAAAAAGCGATCGCTTGCATTGCTTTTAGATGGCTTTTAAATTTAAATAGCAATCGACAAATGAAAGTCCAAATTACAACACATTGTAATAATACACCTAACGCAAATAGATGTACTAATGGTTCTAGTATATATGCATCAAAATAACCATCATGGTATTGAATCATGTACCAATTTGGGACAATAAAAATCATAGACAATGCTGTATTACGGAGTTGATGAAAAGGTTCATATTGCATCAAGCTAAAGATGATTAATGTAGCCACGATAACAATCATCAATGTTGGTAAATACCTTAGCATGTATCGAGACATTTTTTCATTAATTTGATGGCCTTGATGACCATTTATACGTAGTAAATAATTTGTATGTAAGTACCCAGCAATTACGAGTAAAACATCGACGCCAAAAAAACCACCTGAAAACACTGTTCGATTCAAGTGGTATAAAACGATAAATATGATGGATAGTCCGATTAATCCAGTAATGCTATTATTATTTTTAGAATCGCTTATTCGTTGGTTCATAACTATTTCACCTTTATTCAAAATCAACAAAAACCATTATAGCATAAATCATAATAAATAAAGCATATGTAAAAAAAATAAATACACTGCATCATAAGTGAAATTTAAAATACTTACAATACAGTGTCAAAAATTATTTCATCTATTATATTAGCTTACACCAAGTGCAATTTTTGCATAACGTGACATCATGTCTTTATCCCATGGTGGATTCCAGACAATGTGTACATTGACATCTTTAACTTCAGGTAACTCCATCACTGCAGTATTCACTTGCTCAACTATTTGTGGACCCATTGGACAACCCATTGAAGTTAATGTCATTTCAACATTGACAACACCATCTTCATCCATATCGACATTATATACTAATCCTAAGTTAACGATATCGATTCCAAGCTCTGGATCAATGACGTTTTCAAGTGCTCCAAGTAAACTATCTTTCATTGATTCTTCCATATTTCTCTCCTCCATTCGTACAATTCGTGACTTTATTATATCAAACTCATATCCATAACAAAAGAAACTGAAATTCTTTTATGATAAAATAAATTGTATTAAACATTCAACTATTCAATTGATGATTGGAGTCACAATATGGAAAAACATTTAATTTGTTTAGATTTAGATGGCACATTACTATCAAATCAAAAAGAAATTTTACCTTTTACAAAAAAAGTACTATTAGAGCTTAAAGCTCAAGGACATATACTCATGATAGCGACTGGAAGACCATATCGTGCAACAGAAAAATATTACAATGAACTTTCTTTAAGTACACCTGTTGTCAACTTTAATGGCGCATTCGTTCATCATCCAACAGATTTATATTTTAAAACAGTCCATGAAACATTAGATTTGCAAATTGCAAAGGATATCATTGAAGAGTTACATGACTTAAAAATTCAAAATGTCGTTGCTGAAGTTAAAGATCAAGTCTTTATACACTACCATGATTCATTACTGATTGATGAATTTAGTATGGGTAACCCTACGATTTTACACGGTAATCTTGCTGAATTAATGGACGAACACTCAACAAGTATACTCATCCAGGCAGAAGAACGACATATTAAGGACATTAGAGAGCACTTGACGAATATTTACGCAGAAGCGATTGAACATAGACGTTGGGGCGACCCATTTCCAGTCATCGAACTTGTTAAAAAAGGAATCAATAAAGCTCAAGGTATTATGTATGTTAAAGAAAAGCTTGATTTAAATGGTGTAAAGACAATAGCATTTGGGGATGAAGATAACGACTTAGAAATGATTAAATATGCTGACATTGGTGTTGCAATGCATAATGGAATAAATGATTTAAAATCTGTTGCGACACATACAACATTATCCAATGAAGAAGATGGGATAGGACACTTTTTGAATGATTACTTTAACTTAGAAATGGAGGAATAACTTTATGGTAAGACTCATTACTGACTCAGGTGCTGATTTATCAGTCGATTATTTACAAGCTCATAATGTTGAATTCATTCCCTTCACGTTGACGATTGATGGAGAAACTTATACAGATCAACATGACATTACGACAGATGGTGTCTTACAGGCTATAAAAGATAAGAGAAATGTTAAAACACAACAAGCATCTCCTGAACAACTACTTAATGCTTTTACTAAAGTTGCAAAAACTGGTGAAGACGCAATATATATATGCTTTAGTAGTGAATTAAGCGGGACTTATCAAACGGCTAAATTAATATATGATGATGTGTTAAATAATTATCCAGACTTTAACTTAACAATTGTTGATACACACGCTGCAAGTATGGGACAAGGTCTGATTGTAAATCGTGCAATTGATCATAATAATCATTATAATCACCTTGACGATATATTATCCGCGATTCAACGCGATATAGAAAATATTATACATTACTTTACAGTCGATGATTTACATCATTTAGCACAAGGTGGCCGATTATCTAAGGGGTCAGCATTTTTAGGTAGTGTGATGAACATCAAACCACTCCTTCATGTTGAAAATGGCAAGCTTGTACCATTTGAAAAGCATCGTGGTACGAAGAAACTAATTAAAAGTATGGTCAACCACTTTGATAAACAAGCACAATCATCTGTAAAAAAACATATCGCAATCTGTCACGCAGATGCCATTGAATCTGCCGAAACGTTGAAGCAAGAACTTTTAAATATTAGACCCGATGCTGAAATCGATATTTACAATATCGGACCAATCATCGGTTGTCATACTGGAATGGGTTGCTTCACACTATTTTTCTTCAAGGAGTTAGACGATGAATAAGCGTATCATTATCATTGGTGGTGTTGCAGGTGGTGCGACTGTAGCAAGCCAGATTAGACGTTTAGATGATCAATGCGACATTGTCATTTACGAAAAACGACCATCCTTTAGTTTTGCAAACTGTGGCTTACCATATCATTTAAGTCATGAAGTTGAAGACATTGAATCATTATATGCAGCGTCAGTGGATGAATTCGACAACAAAAGAAACATCAAAGTTCACTTAAATCATGAAGTCATAAATATTGACACAAAGGTCAATAAAATTACAATAAAGGATGAACACAACGAACAAACGACAGACACTTACGATTTTTTGATTTTATCACCAGGTGCTCATGCTAAGCGCTTAGAAGTGAGAGGTCAGCACCGGCAATTCGTCCTTCATAATATTGAACAACTTGAAGATATCGAATCATCGATTAAGACACATGATATTCAAAACGTGACCATTATTGGGGCTGGTTACATTGCTTTAGAAGCAGCAGAGAACTTGAAAGAAAGAGGATTAAATGTTTCTATCATCAATCGAAGTGATCAATATTACAAAGCTGTAGATAGACAATTCAATGATGACTTAAGAGATACTTTATTATCTAATGATATTAAGCTGTATGAACATTGTGAAGTCGATCAGATCGATGCACATCAAGTAATATTAAACAATGGACAAACAATTTTATCTGACTTAGTTATTACTGCAATTGGTATAACACCATCAACTCAGTTTATTCAATCGAGTCAGATTGATTTAATAGATGACAAATTTATTAAAGTCAACGCATTAAATCAAACGTCTGTCGATAATGTATATGCATTAGGAGATGCGATCATGACAAGACGTGCGATAGATAATCAACCGATTCACTTACCATTAGCATGGATCACACACCGAGATGCAACGACCATCGCACATCACATTACAAATACAAAGATAGATAAACCTTCTCAAGGTGTATATAGTGCATCCATTATTCGACTGTTTGATTTAACGATTGCTACTGTCGGTTTGAAAGAATCAGAATTAACGGATGAATACATTAAGATAGAACATTCAGGTTATGATCGAGCAGGTTATATGCCAGATAAAGAAAAAATTCAAATCATTGTTTATATCGATCCATCTACCCATCAAGTTGCCAGAGCTTCAGCAATCGGTGGACGTGATGTCAGTAAGTATATTGATTTAATCACAATGTCGATGATGAATCAGATGGTTGTTGAAGACTTCATCAATATCGAACCTACATATTCACCACCATACGCAAGTCCTAAATCTATAATAAATATGATTGGATATAAAGCAATCAATGCATTTAAGAAATAAATCAAGGCAACCACTAAACTTAGTGGTTGCCTTGATTCTTTTTAGTTCGTTTCGTCAAGATAAATACGAAAATCCCAAATCCTATAAATATAATAAACGCTGCAATCAAATATCCCCAATTCATTGGTTGAACGTCAATCGTTGCATATAGTTCAGACTCTTCACGATTTAATATGAGTTCATGTTCTTCTTCCTTAGGATATACATTGTCTCCAATCAGAAGTCCTCGTAGCATTTTATCTTGTGATACAGAAGTAATGCGTTGATCTAACGTTTTATCCGTATTATTAATGTAATAAACAAATGGTACGTCGTCAGTCTTAATAGAAGTTAATAAGTAACCTTCGCCTTTTTTAATCAATTGCTTATCACTACGATAAACGACTTGATGATCTTTTAAAGTCGTCATGAAATGAGTAATATGATCAATAATCTCAGCATCCGTTCTAAAGTTCATTAATCGATGTATTGTTGGAAGTTCTTCTCCATTTAAGGCAATTTCTGTTCCATAATTAAAAAACACCGGTCCATTATGCATCATCATATAATCCGATAATTGCTTTATACGCTGCGGTGGAAACATATTTTCACTCGCTGCGAAATGAGTAAATCGTTCTGTAAACCACGTATCAGCAGCAAGAATTTCATGTTTATCATTACTATATGATTCTATCGGTTGGTTTATTGTTTTAAATGATTGTTGCAATGTTTTCGTTTTATGCGGCTGTTGAACATGGTCAAAGTTAGTTGATTTTCCAACCGTTTCAAAAGCATATGTCGTCACATTAGAAGGGAGAATTTCATTTGCATCAACGGATTGATGAGTATACATCGATAATCCATCAACATTATATTGTTCAACAAATTCATTCAACATCGATTGATATTGTTTTTTATTTTGCTCCTTAGTAAAGTCTATAAATTCAGTATCACCATAATAATCAGCAACAAGACCATCCATTTCAATCGATTGACCCGAATACTGATCGTTCGCTGTCATTGGTATATCAATTATGACTTTCATCTCTCTATCATGAGCAGCTTTGATCAGTTGTTTGAATTCATCCTCTGTCCCAAACATAGGCTCTAACGTCCCATAATCAACTTCTTTATACCCTAAATAATCTGTATCTTCATGGTCAAACACATTTGATAATTGAATTGCATTAAACCCCATGTCTTTGATATAGTCTAATTTATCAATGATCCCTACATAATCTCCACCATACGGTAGATGATCGTCTTCATCATTAGAAATATGCATATCATTTTGTGAATCACCATTGCTAAATCGATCGACGATTATACTATAAACTCTATCTGGTGTTTCATTATGTTGTTCACTTGCTAAAGCTTTGTAATTTGGCGTAGTGAATAAACTACTTAAAATCAATACACCGATGATCAGTTTCCGCATAAAGGTATCCTCCACAACTATATTATACCCATTATAATTGAATTATTGATATGAGTTCAACCATACACATGTCAAAGTCATGACAATCATTATATTCGACTAAATGGGAATATAATATTTTAAGTTGCCAGTCTCATCTCTATCCTTATTATCTGGCACTCACCAATCAAAAAAGACTACATCATCATGATGTAGTCTAAAAATCAAAATAAATTACTTGAAAATTGCCATGATTGCTTCCATAGGCAAGTGTAAACCTAATGCAATCGTTAATATTAATGCAACGATTGAACCGATAAAGAAACCACGTGATTTTTTCGCTTTTTTCTTCTTAATTAATGTCATTTCCATTAATCCAATTGTTATAATACCAAGTAAAAACTTAATACCGTACATCATTCCATCAATACCCATTGCATCCATAAATAAGACGATACCTGTAACGATAATGATCACATAAAATACTCGTAACACCATATGTAATACTTTGTATTGTGGTGTTGGTCCTTGTTGATCTGAGATGTTATTGTATGCGATTAAAAATAATATCACTCCAATAACCCAAGCTGTAATATGCGCATGTAGCATTTAATTTCACTCCTTTTTCAATAATACAAATTTCATTGTATCATGGTTTGATTTAAATAACTATCCTGTTGCTTTACGCCATATCCATTCAAGTGGTCCGTATTTAAAAAATTTACGATAGACCATAACGATGATGAGTTGGACAACAAATATTGTGATTAATAGTGGATAAATTTCTGTCAGTCCTAGGTCACCATATAACCCAAAGCCAATACTATAATACATAATTACAAGTGCAATGCTTTGTGTGATATATGTCGTCAAACTAAATCGCCCAATATATTGGAATGGTTTCATGAATAATTGTATGAATCGTTGCTTCATTAATTTCATAATCAGTCCTATATAACCAAATGCAACGAGATAGCCACCGAATGATGCAATTAATTGACTACTCAAAGAACCATTAGTGATGACTGGTAAAGCCTTTATAGCTAATCCAACACCAAGTAAAATAGGTATAATCCATAGTAGATGTTTGTCTAACCATTGTGACTTATACAACTGATGGCGTATAAACAGTATACCTAAAATCATGATTGGCAATATGCCGAATAAATCGGCTGTGAAAATATTGAGTAATCTGAATGTGAGAAAGAAATTAATATTCTCTTGAATAATATCAATGAACTGTCCTTGATCATAGCTTCTCGTACTCGATTCGATATCTTCCATCGATGTATAAATATCATTCTCTACTGTTAACGACAATAGCCATGAAAACAGTAGAGTACACATCAAATTAATTGATAGTAATGCAATAGATATGATGAGTTGTATCTTTGCTCTTAATCGAATAATTAATAATAACAATAGCCCACATATAGCATAATCTACGAGAATATCACCATAAAATAAAAATACACTATGAATTATCCCGAATAATAATAAAATCACTACTCTTTTCAATAACTTAAGTTGTCCATTTTGTCCTTTATTTACGGCGTTCTTATAAATAATATAAAATGTACATCCAAATAAAAATGCAAAGATTGGATAGAATGATCCGTTGATGATGATTGCACTCACGTCATACAATATATCATCTAAGCCCGAATAAAATTGGAATGGATTTGTGAAATGGAGGGGTGCGCTCATTGCAACCCCATTCATTAATAAAATACCAAATAAACTAATACCTCTCAATATATCTAGTAAATGAATTCTTTCCCGTTTATTCTCCATTGATTTCAACCTCTACTCCACTAAAATGATAAACATAAGCATCCACTCGTTTTTTTAGTATAGATTGTAATGCCAATTTATACTGAACCAGTTGAGTTGTGTAACGTTCTTTCAATATTGATTCCAAGTTATCTTTCATTCGATTTGTTTGAACTGAATCTGTCTTATAATCAATAATCTCATAATGGTCATCGAACACAAGCAGGACGTCAACCATTCCTTGTTCAAGCTGTGGATAATCTATCGACTCATTAATATGACTTCGATTGACGATGAATGGTAACTCTTCAATCACTTCATTCGCATTCAAAATTCTGTCATAAAGTTTAGAATTATAAAATTTTTGAATTTCATTCATATTAACAATGTTAAATTCATCATCTGTTATTGTACCATCATCAACTAATGAGCGAACGAGTGATTCGACCATATTAGCATCAACCGTGTCTTTAAATGGTAAATGCTGCATCACTTTATGCATTAACGTCCCATACTCTGCACGTGTTAACTGTTTTGTCTCTGCTAAAAACTTCGGTCTTTTTAATATAACTTGATCATGTTGAGTGGATTGATTTATTTCATATGTTTTGACTGTTTGATCTCCTTCAGTAGCCTTAATATCACTCACTGAAATTTTCGTCGGTTTATTTAAACGATTCGATGAATAAGGTGTATCAATACGCTCAAACCAAGCATCCTCTTGGATCATATCGTCATCACGATCTTGATTTTGCTTTAATAACGGTTGAACAGCTTTAACTTTAGGAAATTCGATGTTATATCGTATATCGTGATTCAGATTAATTTTATTTGCTTGATAATATAGCTCTGCAAAAACAGCGTATACAAAATCACTCGCTTTTTTGTATTGTAATCGCTCAAACGATGCAATGCGTTGATCCAACACTGAATATTGATAATGTGATTCTAAATCCAAGTCATCCTCATCTAGAGATTCATTCGTGACGAATATTAATTGCTGCTTTGCACGTGTCATCGCAACATACATTAATCTGAGCTCCTCACTATACGATAGATGCTTTCTAATTAACTTCGCTGCGTTCGATTGAATACTTTCAAACGTATATAGATATTCCTGATTAAAGGCAGGCATTGTAACACCTGTCTCATCAGTCAATATCACTCTATTATCCATAACCCGTGACATCATTTCGTAATTCAGGCAATAATAAACATATTCAAATTCTAACCCTTTAGATTTATGGACTGTCATCAATTTGACAACATCTGCATCATCTCGTAATACTGACACTTCTCCGATATCAATATTGTCATCAAGCAATCGTTGAACATAACGGATAAAATCCATAATCACAACGTTATGTCCTTCATTGAATTGCTTTGTCCGTTCAAATAGTCCTTGTAAATTAGCTTGTCTTTGCTCACTATTTGGAAGTCCAACTTGTTTTTCAATCAAATGATAGTAATCATAAATATAGACAAGCAATTCATTCATACTATGTTTCAGACTGTAGGCTCTTAAATTTTCAATATCATCCAACACTTGCTTACATCTTGATTGTAATGGGTGTGTATTACTCGTTGAAATGTATTGTAACTGCTCATAAAATGATAATCGTGAATTGCTCTGGTCACAATCTATACGTATCATTGCTAATTCTTCTTCATTGAAATAATAGCAATAAGATCTGAGTATTCCAATCAGTGGGATATCGTACATTGGGTTATGAATCACTTTCAATATACTCATCACTAATTTGACTTCGATCGCATCATAATATCCTGAAACATTTTCAGCATAGAACGGTAAGTTATACTCACTCATTATACGTTTATACGTATTTATATCTTTATTCTTACGATGTATGATTGCAAAATCTCGATAACTCAATTCACCATTTGACGCTTTGATTTTATCAATAATGTTTTGAGCGATAAAGTGTGCCTCGAGTTCCACAATCTCATCGTACTCAACTTGTTCTTGTTCATTCTCAGTGATTATATTTAACACAACAGGCTGATCTTCGATTGAAGATTGCCCCTTTCCAAAGTATAATTTCTGGTCATCATCATAGTTGATTTCACCAACCGACGAATCCATCACCGCTTCAAAGAACATATTCGTAAAATCCAATACCATTTTATTTGAACGGAAGTTTTTCGACAATGTGATCAACTGTCCATCGATATCTTCTTTATATTTATTGAATTTATCAATAAATAATTGTGGTTCTGCTTGTCTAAAACGATATATTGATTGCTTCACATCACCAACCATAAAGACATTACTATAAGGTTCATACCTTTTAAGTTCATTTATAATCGCTTCTTGCATCAAATTCGTATCTTGATATTCATCGACCATAATTTCTTTAAATTGTTGCCTATAATGATCAGCTACAAAGCCATGACGTGCACGAATAATATCCAATGCGAAATGTTCATAATCATTGAAGTCGATATATTGATTTTTGCGCTTTAATGCACCATATTGAGTGATGACCTTTTGAATCAATTTAAGATAAAATATTTGTGCATCTATCGCATCATAACTATATTCGATATGTTCGTCATAATCTATTGCAGCAAATTGCTCAACAATTTGTTTTAATTGTTCTTTATAAAGCCCATAAGCCTCTTTGACTGCCAGACCTTCTTCTGATTCGGTCATTTTCTTGGAGATTGTAATTGTGAAATCTCTTAAAGTAATATCAATAAAATATTGATTCACCGTTTTATAGTCCAATTCGTTATGTTGATAAAGCATAAACATCCGTTGAATCATCGATACATTTCTTTCATATTTTGAAATAAATGCGTCTGTTAATTTAAACGGGCTTTCTTCAACATTTACAGTGTGCTGACATACATCAAGCTGCTTATCCATTAATAACTGTGAAAATTGATTAAACAATCTAAACAATATGCTAAATTGCCCATTTAAATCATTGTTCACAATTTCTAATTGTTGTTTAATATATGCCTCTGGCTGATGTTGTAAAATCTCAATTTCTTGTTCAATGACTTCATCATAATCAGGTTTTGCAATGTAATGGTAATAACCATTGATGATGATTTTATATAATGTTTCTTCATTTGCATATATGTTGAGCATAGATAAGAATTTCGTCAATTCATCAACCTCTAATGCATCACCTGAGATATCATTCAACACTGTGTCAATCGAATCATTCAGTAATAATTTTACTTCGTTTGAATCTGCGGTTTGAAAATTCGGGTCCAAATCAATTAAATAATAATAAGTTTGAATTAATTTCAAGCAAAAACTATGAATCGTTGATATATGTGCATCTTGTAGCTTCGACAGTTGAGACAGTAAATGTTCATTTTTCGGGTCCGCTTTTAGATATTTGTGTATCGCCTTTTCTATTTTTAAGGACATATCTTTCGCACTTGCATTCGTAAATGTAACAATCATCAATTCATCGATGGATATACTATCATTTAATATTTTCTGCATAATGCGTTCAACTAATACCGTTGTTTTACCACTACCGGCGGCCGCTGCAATTAATATATCACTATCTTTCGCTTCAATTGCTCTCAATTGATCTTCAGTCCATTGTGGTGTATTACTCATCTACTTCACCCCACTGTTCAATCTTTTCTTTCGCAGTTTTATTGGAATGGGTTATTTTATTATAACGATTCCCTTTGAGCGTGATATCGATATGACAACTTTCTTTAAAATCACACATTGAACATACTGTGCGCTGACCATCTTTTAATGGATGAATCGATGTCTTACCATGATAAATATTTGAGACCGCCTGTTCAATATTATAGTCATTTACTTCAAGCATCTTGTATATAAAATCTAGTGGGACATGACGACCTTGTTGACTTAATGTACCATCTTTTTTTATTGATTGTGCGATAAATAATCCTTTTTGCTCATCCTTCAAATGTGCATCAAGTTGTTTAAGGATTTCAGCATCCGATACAAAAACACCATCAAATCTAAACTTCTTCATATGTGATTTGTCTAAATCATTAGTTTTTGGTAATTCATTCAACGTTGATATATGTTTATGTCCAGAGTTTACATGGTAGTATGCTAATCCTATTGGTACGATTGTTTGATCATCATGCTGACTTAATACAGTTTTTAAGTAGGTTGTGAGCTGCATTTGATGCCCTTCAAAGAGTTTTTTATAGTCAAGACTTTGATCACTACTTTTGTAATCAATGACAAAACTGTGCAATTTGTCATGATCATCTTGATACATATCGACTCGGTCAATTTGACCTTTTAATGTCACATTAATATTAGACTGGTCTTCAACCGTATATGATGGTCCTTTTAGTTGCTCTGCGACACCAAATTTCGCCTCAAATAATGATGGTTTAAAGTTGGATTGTTTAAGTTGGACTTGAATGGCTTTCATATTTTCGATTAGAAGTGCTTCTAGACGTTGAATCAAATGAATATCTTTAGACGTTTGAACAATCATTCGAAAGTTTTGCTCAATAAATTGTGATATATACTCACGAACGTTAACCTTTAATTCATCTTTCGTTAAAGTTTCTATTGGAAGTTCTTTTAACATCTTGTCCATCACATAATGGTAAAGCAATCCTGTTTGTTTTTGATCTAATTGAATAGGTTCAACTGGATACGCTTTAAGTGCATATTGCATATAGTGCTTGAACTGACACCCATTAAACATCTCAAGTCTTGATACGCTTGCTTCAAATGACTCTCCATACAAAGCCCGAGCTTGTTCTGTAGATAATGGTATTGCTTCATTAATATAATGGAAGCTATTGATAACATCGTCATATAATGCTTTATGTTGCTGACTCATATATTTTAAAAACTGTTCACTGCTTTGTTGTCCTTTTATTTGAATTACATCTTTTAAGTAATGTTTTGCCGAAGCGATTGTAAATATATATTCTGTTAAATATTTTTCTTTGATGATATTAAAGGATTGTATTTTGAGCCCATTGATCGATTGAATCAATTGTTGAATGTAAAATGATGGACCTACTGATTCGTTATTTTGATTACCTTCAGCAAATGAGACGAAAACTTTATCCGTAGCTCTAGTCATTGCATAATAGAATACAAATTTTTCATCAAGACTAAGCACAGATTGACTCGGACTTATATTAATATCATTATTCGAGAGAATTTCTTTATCTTTAGTATTAATAATAGCAGTATCAAGTGTTGCACTTGGTAATACGTTTTGATTCACACCAATTAAAATGACAATCGGTTTATTTGAAATCTTTGCTAAATCCATCGTACCAATCGATACTTCATCTAACGTTTGTGGAATATCACTGAACGTTAAACTGTTCAAGCCTGCAAGTAATATATCCAAAAATGTATCAACAGTCATTGAATGTTCATCAAGTAACGTCAGTTCATCTAACAACTCTATCAAACCATCATACGCTTGCTGTGTCTCGTCAAACCGATTAAAATGATCACCTGCTTGTTGTTCCAATTGAATCATCTGTTGAATATGTTCAACAACTTCTTCTTGATTAATACTGTGATAAATCCATTCAACAAGTTTATAAATAGTTATTTCATTCGATGTTTTCATTGAACGATATTGTTCAATCACCGGATCGATTTGATACAATATTGCATTTTTCAACTGGTTCATATGCTTTAACATTTCAGTCGTATAGTTAGAATGTTTGAACAGTGCTTCAGTCGTCCATCGGTTGAACGTAAAATGATGAATTAGACAATACTGTTCAAACCGATATATAGAATCTTTGTGATTTAGCTTCGGTAATAAGTATCCAGTCTTTAACATATCAAATACGGCATCATATTGATAAGGATTTTGTATAATTGATATTAGTTTTTTAACATATGTAATTAGTGGATGATTTTTCATCGTTTTTTTCACATCGGTCGCGTATGGAATCTCAAATTTCGTAAAGTAACGATCAATATATGGGATATATGCAGAATCACGGTATAATAGACCAATATCTTTATAGTTGTAACCATATTGTGTGATCATTTTTTCTATATGTCTAATCGCAAGTAATACTTCATCTTCATAGTTCGATGCACTATAAACCTCGATTGCTCCATCATTTTCTATTTCAATTGAATCGGTTGGATCTAGTATATGCTGGATACTATTTAACGTCTGTTGATGATGTCGATATACTTTATTAAAGGTCGTCACTAAAGGATCAACTTGTAACGTTTGACCAATGTGTTGCAGTCTATTAAATGTTTCATTTGTCTTTCGAAAAAGCGGTTTATCATTAAAATCTAACGTTAAAGCAATCGTTACAGATTGAGCATGTTGTATTAACAATTGTATAATATAATATTCTAAGTCTGTGAAATTATGATAACTGTCTATATATATATTTGATGTTCGGATATACTCGCTATCTTCGATATGAATTGCGAATTGTTTTAAAATATCTTCTTTATATAAAAATTGATCCTTCAATGCCTCTTCTACTTGTTCATAAATCAATGCTAAATCATGATATTTATAATAATAATATTCATCATGCTCATCCAACGCTTCAATCATTGCATATAAATCATCTGGCGTAACCATATACTTGTTGAACTCATCGATGCTTTCTTTAATTTGTTCACTGAAACCTACATACTTTACATGGTCATTAAAAAATTTTAATTCATGTCGATGTTTCGTCATAATGCTTTGTATAAGCATCGTCATCCCTTGATCAGTCAAACTATCATGTAACGGAACTCCTAAATCACTCAATACTCGATATGCTAACCGACCGAAATGATAAACATTCGTTCTAACGCTTCCAGAAATATCTTCTTCAGTTAACTGTTGTTCAAGTTGAAATGTTTCTTGTGTCGGTGTAATTAAAATTTGTGGATGCCCTAACGGATTGATCTGTTCTTGCTGCTGAATCTCATCTAAGATAGCCTTCGTTTTACCAGTACCACTTCGACCAATATATAATTTCATCAACATATCGTACTACACTCCTTAAAAACGCTTCCGTATATAAATACGAAAGCGTTTTGTTATTTCGCTGGATCAAAACTGTATTTAAACGTATCAAATGGGAAGTATCTCAAGCTGACTTCACCAACAATTTGATCTCTTTCGATTAAACCAAAATGTCTTGAATCTTTACTATTAATACGATTATCTCCAAGGACTAAATAATGATCTTCAGGAATCTTACTTTGACCTTCCATCCCATAAATATTCTTCATCTCAATATTTTCAGTCACTCGACCACCAACATTAGATTTGAGTGTTTCTAAATAAGGTTCAGAAACTTTCTGATCGTTGACAAATAATTGATCATCTTCATATTTAAAAGTATCACCGGGTGTAGCAATGATACGCTTAACATAATCGTCTTGATCATTTGCATGAAACACTACAACATCACCTTGCTCTATCTCTGTCAGTTGATAACCAATTTTGTTAATGATTAACTTATCCCCATCTTTTAGTGTCGGGAACATTGAATCCCCTTCAACAGAATATGTTATAAATAAAAACATTCGGATTACAAAAAATAAAATAACAGCAATAATAATTGTAATAATCCACTCTATAATTTCTTTTTTCATTGTGTACACCTCATGTTTTTAATTATATCACTTTACTGCGGACTTGATTGTTTATGCATTTTTTTCTCTAAAAATTTAGCGACAATATATAAAACTACTAATAATATAATGGTTGTGATTGATTTGATTGGCTTTTCAAAGAAAGAAGCGATATCATGACCGACAAAGCTCATGATAAATATCATGACAAATTTACTCACAATTAAAATAAATAAATATTGTTTGTATGTAATGTTAGACATTGCTGCGATAACATTGATAAAAGATGACGGAGTAAATGGAATACATAGCATAATAAAAATGATAATAGATCCTTTATGATCGACCCAGTCAATAAATCTTTGTATATTATCAATTTTTAAGAAACGTTTAACCCATCGATGCTGTTGAAACTGATTAATGAGTGCAAATACAGCAAAACATCCTGATACAGTTCCTGTATAAGTTAATATAAATCCTAACACAACTCCGAACGCATTCACATTAACAACCGCAAACATAAATAGTGGTAAAAATGGTAAGAAAGATTCAATAAATGGCAAGAGAAATGCCAGTATGAAATCAAATGGAGATATTTGTTCCATCAAAGCCTTAATATTTTCTTCTGATAAGTTTTGGAGAAGGTTATTCAATTGGTCAAACATATGATAAACCTCCCCCTCACTGAATCATTTTGAATATGATTATTTAGATTGGTTATTTAATGATTTTAAAATATCTTCATAACCAGGCTTACCTAACAATGCGAACATATTTTTCTTGTATGCTTCAACACCTGGTTGGTCAAATGGATTAACACCAAGTAAATAACCACTCATTGCACACGCCAATTCAAAGAAGTAAACTAAATAACCGAATGACTTAGCGCTTAATTCTGGAACTACAACTTCAATATTCGGGACACCACCAGAAGTATGTGCTAGCATCGTACCGATCTTTGCTTGTTCATTCACTTCATGAACTGTCTTACCTGCTAAGTAGTTTAAACCATCTAAGTTATCATCATTCTCTTCAATCGTAATATCTGCCGATGGTGAATCAATTGTAACCGTCGTTTCAAATAAATCTCTTCGGCCTTCTTGAATATACTGTCCAAGAGAATGCAGATCTGAAGTGAAATTAGCACTTGCTGGGTAAATACCTTTAAGTTCTTTACCTTCTGACTCTCCGTATAATTGTTTCCACCATTCATTAAAATATGACAACCTTGGATTGTAGTTGACAAGTAATTCAATTGTGTATCCTTTATTATATAATACATTACGCATTGCAGCATACTCATATGCAATATTATCCAATAATTCACTACTCGATAATTCATCCATAGCAAGTTTTGCACCGCTCATCATTTCATTAATATCGATCCCTGCAACAGCAATTGGCAATAGACCCACAGCCGTTAGAACAGAATAACGGCCACCGACATTATCTGGTACGATAAAAGTTTCATAGTCCTTATTATTGGCAAGTTCTTTTAATGCACCTTTTTCTTTATCCGTTGTTGCAAAAATTAGCGATTTAGCGCGTTCAGCGCCAACCGATTTTTCTAATATATTTTTGAAGATTCTAAATGCAATGGCAGGTTCAGTCGTTGTGCCTGATTTAGAGATAACATTGATCGCAAATGTTTTATCTTGAAGGTATGATTTTAACTCGCTCATGTAATCACTGGATAAATGGTGTCCTACAAATATAATTTCTGTACTACTATTCTTAAAAGGTGAAGTTAACATTTCTATTGCAGCACGAGCACCGAGATAAGAACCACCGATACCAATGACTAACAGCACATCCACTTCTTCTTGAATTCGTTGACTTGCCTGTTGAATACGTGAGAATTCATCGCGATTATAATGGAGTGGTAAATCTAGCCATCCTAAAAAGTCACTCCCCGCGCCAGTCCCTTCGTGCAAATTGTGATGTGCATTTTTAACAAAGTCTTGCATTCTTTGTAACTCATTATCATTAATGAATTGTTCTGTCATCGTTTTATTTAGTTTAATATATGTCATCTTGCGGCCTCCTAAAATTACTTCTTCTTAAATTATATATGGATTTGTATATATATTCAAAAAATTAATCAAAAAAAAGACACATATTAATGTGTCTTTAAAAATATCAATAAAATTAATTACTTATGCCCAACCACGATATCTTACTGCTTCAGCTGTTCGCTTAATACCTGACATATAGGCTGCTAAACGCATATCGATATGACGATTTTCATGTAAATCATAAATATCACTAAATGATTTGGTTAATTTTTCACGAAGTTTCGTATTCACTTCTTCTTCTGTCCAATAATATCCTTGATTGTTTTGGACCCATTCGAAGTACGATACAGTCACTCCTCCTGCTGATGCTAATACATCTGGAACAAGTAATACTCCACGGTCATGTAGTATTTTAGTTGCCCTCGGTGTCGTTGGTCCATTCGCAGCTTCAACGACAATATTCGCCTTGATTTGTTCTGCATTATCTTCAGTAATTTGATTACTGATTGCTGCAGGAATTAAAATATCACAATCTAATTCGAATAATTCTTTGTTCGTAATCGTATCTTCAAATAAGTTCGTTACCATACCAAAACTATCACGGCGATCTAATAAATAATCGATATCTAGACCATTTGGATCTTGTAATGCTGCATTGGCATCAGATATACCAACAATTTTCGCACCCATATCAGACAAAATTTTAGCTAAAAAGCTTCCCGCATTACCAAATCCTTGGATTACAATTCGTGCATCTTCTATATTAATATTACGCTTCTTACATGCCTCTTCAATACAAATGACTACACCTAGTGCTGTTGCACGATCACGGCCTTGAGAACCACCAAGCACTAACGGTTTTCCAGTAATGAAACCTGGCGAGTTAAACTCATCAATTGCACTGTATTCATCCATCATCCATGCCATAATTTGTGAATTCGTAAATACATCTGGTGCAGGAATATCTTTAGTAGGTCCAACGAATTGTGAAATTGCTCGGACATAACCACGACTTAATCGTTCAACTTCACCCATACTCATTTCACGAGGGTCACACATGATTCCACCTTTACCTCCGCCGTATGGTAAATCTACAATTCCACATTTAAGCGTCATCCACATAGATAATGCCGTCACTTCTTCTTCGTCAACATCTGGGTGGAATCTTACTCCACCCTTTGTTGGTCCAACAGCATCATTATGTTGAGCACGATATCCAGTAAATACTTTAGTTGAGCCATCATCCATCTTCACAGGAATACGTACTTTCAAGATGCGCAAAGGTTCTTTCATTAATTCATACATACTTTCTTCGAAACCTAGTTTTTCTAATGCATCTTTCATAATATTTTGGGTTGATAACACTAAATTATTAATCTCAGCCATTTAAATTCGCCTCTTTTATATTATAGTCAAATCTATTTCGATACACTGATCAATTACTTGCTTAACACTTTATTAATACGCTCAAGCGCCCAGTCTAATTGTTTTTTTGTAATAATTAATGGCGGTGCAAAACGAATTACTGTATCATGTGTTTCTTTACATAACAGCCCTTCTTCTTTAAGCGCTTCACAATATGGTCTAGCACTTTCAGTTAATTCTACACCAATGAATAGGCCTTTACCACGAACTTCTTTAATGATAGGATTATCAATCTTCTTAAGTTCTGACATGAAATATTCTCCAAGCTCTAAAGACCTGTCGGCAAGCTTTTCATCAATTAAAACATCTAATGCTGCTTCACTAACTTTGCACGCCAATGGATTACCACCAAACGTTGAGCCGTGAGATCCAGGATTGAAGACTTCTAGAATTTCTTTGTCAGCAAGAACACATGAAATTGGGAATACTCCACCGCCTAATGCTTTACCTAAAATATACATGTCCGGTTTAACATCTTCCCAATCACATGCAAATAATTTACCACTACGACATAAACCTGCTTGAATTTCATCGGCGATAAATAATACGTTATTTTCATCACAAATTTGGCGTACTTCTTTTAAGAAACCATCTGTCGGAATTAAAATACCTGCTTCACCTTGGATAGGTTCTAATAATACAGCAGCAGTATTTGGAGTGATTGCTTCACGAATCGCATCCGCATCACCGAAATCAACAAGTTTAATACCATCTAATAACGGACCATAACCGCGACGATACTCAGGTTCACTTGATAACGATACTGCGGCTAAAGTACGGCCGTGGAAATTATTATTCATTGCGATAATTTCCGCTTTATTATCTTCAACACCTTTCACATCATATGCCCAGCGACGAGCTGCTTTAATTGCTGTCTCAACAGCTTCCGCACCAGTATTCATTGGAAGCGCCATTTCTTTATTTGCCAATTTACAAATCTTTTCATACCAAGGACCTAGTTCAGCTGAGTGAAATGCACGAGAAGTTAAAGTAACTTTATCTGCTTGAGCTTTAAGCGCATCAATAATTTTTGGATGTCTATGTCCTTGGTTTACTGCAGAATAAGCACTTAACATATCCATATATTCCTTACCTTCTGGATCTTTTACGTATACACCTTCTGCTTCTGAAATAACAATTGGTAACGGCTTATAGTTCGGTGCTCCATATTCATCCGTCACTTTAATAATTTGTTCTGATTTACTCATAATATTCACTCCTTATTTAATATCGTACATGCTAAGTAATCACTAGATAAAGAGATACTTATTAGTATCTCTTTAACATTTCACTAGATGTTCTGCCTTGCATATGAAGAATTAAATAATCAGGGCCTCCTGCTTTTGAGTCTGTACCACTCATTTTGAATCCACCAAATGGTTGGTATCCGACAATTGCTCCTGTACAGTTACGGTTAAAGTATAAGTTACCTACCATGAAATCTTCGCGCGCTTGTTCAATATGCTCACGGTTTTTAGTAATTACTGCACCTGTTAAACCATAATCTGTATCATTCGCGTATTCAATCGCTTGTGTAAAGTCTTTAGCTGTTGTAAATCCAACAACTGGTCCGAAAATTTCTTCTTGCATTAATCGATCATTATGCTTCAGTCCAGAAAATACGGTTGGATGAACGAAATGACCTTTATTTTCATCAGTCGTTCCACCAGCTTCAAGTTTCCCTTCTTTTTTACCGATTTCAATGTATTCTTTAATTTTATCGATAGAAGCCTGATCAATCACAGGTCCCATCATATTAGATTGATTTACTGGGTCTCCAACTGTTAATTTAGTTGTTTTCTCTTTAACTTTTTCTAATAATTCATCATGAATATCTTCTAATGCGATGACACGTGAACATGCTGAACACTTCTGTCCACTAAATCCAAACGCTGAATCTACAATCGCTTGTGCCGCTAACTCTAAATCTGCACTTGCATCGACAACGATTGTATCTTTACCACCCATTTCAGCGATCACACGTTTTAAGTTCACTTGACCTTCTTGAACAATCGCTGCTTTCTCATAAATTCGTACACCAACATCGCGTGAACCAGTGAATGATATAAAGCGTGTGTCTTTATGCTCAACGATGTAATCACCAATATCTCTTGATGAACCTGGTACGTAGTTAATCACACCTGCAGGCAATCCAGCCTCTTCCATCACTTCAACGAACTTATAAGATACTGCTGACGCTAAACTTGAAGGCTTCAACAATACAGTATTTCCTGTTACGACCGCAGCAGCTGTCGTTCCTGCCATAATCGCTAATGCGAAGTTCCAAGGAGATACAACAAACCCTACACCTAATGGGATATAATCAAATTGATTGTACTCACCAGGACGACTTTCAACAGGCTCTCCGTCTTTAATTTTAAGCATTTGGCGACCGTAGTACTCTAAGAAGTCAATCGCTTCAGCAGTATCAGCATCTGCTTCTTTCCAAGGTTTCCCTGCTTCTTTAATTAATAATGCAGTGAATTCAAACTTGCGATCACGAATGATTGCAGCAGCTTTGAATAAAACATCTGCTCTTACTTCAGGAGCAACTTTTCTCCACGTTTCAAAACGTTCTTTTGCAGCTTCCATTGCTTGATTAGCATGCTCTTGTGTTGCTTGAGATATTTTACCAACAACCTCTTCAGTGTTTGCTGGGTTATATGTATCTTTCTTTTTATCTGTCATAATACGTTCACCATTAATAATTAATGGGTATTCTTCACCTAAGTATTCGCTTACAATATTAAAGCCTTCTTGCATCAACTTTTGATTCTCTTCTAATGAGAAATCTGTAAATGGTTCGTGTTTGTAAGGTATCATTGCATTGCCTCCTAAAGTTATATAAATTTAATTTTAATGTATACACTATATATAATGACAATATTCCAGCATAATTTCAACCATTTTGCCATACTTTTTGAAAGCGTTTAAATGACTGTCATTATCAAATCTATGACTCTATACTTATAGGTCCACTATAAATTTGTTAGATAATAAAGTAAATTCAAATTTTTAAATAAAAAAAATATATAGATAAACACTTTAGTTTTATCTATATACTTATAATTGTTTACCTCGTGCAATCCACTCTGGCATGTGTTGCTTTAATGATTCAAACCCTAATGTCTCAGTCGATATAACTTCATCAATGACAGATGAATAAGTTGTTTTCTTTTTATTAAAATGTTCATTATCTTTTAATGTTAAATTTAACTTACCACTTGGTTCTATACTCTTCACTTTGGCAACCACGATTTGTCCCTTGGATAAATGATCACCGATTGAATGTACAAAGTCATCCATCACTTCTGATATATGAATCAGACCATCTGTTTTATCTGGAGTTTGAACAAAAGCACCGTACGGCTTTATCGCAGTAATTTTCACCTTTACGCGATCTCCTTCGTTATATCTGCTCATTATTACCCCTACTTTTAAATTGAATTCGCTCATTATACAATTTGTATTTTATCATATTTTTATTGAGTTCTCTACAAATGTGAAATTGATTATATTTTAAAATAAAAAAGCATCACTTACGTGATGCTTATAAGGGAAGTTAAATCCTTACTCATTATCTTTATATAGTGATTTAAGTTGAAGTGCTTTATGAGTTATGTGTTCGATTTCATCGAGCTCAATCACTTCATCAAAGGCATTGATATATTCTTGCTGTATTGATTTACTGATATCCGTAGAAAGCTCATAATGATGAACACATTCCATGCACATATAAACTTCTGGATCTTGTAACGCATCATCATCAGGAAGTTCGAGAGGGTTCCACGTTCTAAATAAACGATATAATTCAATATTGAGTTCACTATTCATTACGTCGTTCCTCTTCGATTCTTTTCATTACTTCTTCTTCAAACTGCTTCATCGATTGCTCTTCTTTACGTGCTTTAATGACAAATATACGATAGCAAATAAAAGCTAATATAAAGAAAAACGTTAACGACAACATCGCAGGGATATATTCCGTTTTATCCTCTGGAAAGTATAAAAACTCCATCATATTAATCACCTTCTATTCACATACAGTGTAACAAATATCACATATAAATGTGTTGTTAATTGTGACAAATTAATGGAATACAATTAATCAATTGAAATAGATTCAATCACTACATCTTCTACAGGTTTATCTTGTGCCTTTGTCTCTACATTTGCGATTTTCTCAACAATATCCATGCCATTAATGACATGTCCAAATACTGAATGACGACGATCCAACCATGGCGTACCACCTTGCTCAGTATATGCTTTGACAATTTCTGCTGGGAATCCAGCACCTTCTAGTTGCGATAACATCTGACTCGGTACCATCTTCGCTTGTACAATGAAAAATTGTGAACCATTTGTGTTTGGACCAGCATTCGCCATACTTAGTGCACCATATAAATTATACAGTTTATCATCAAACTCATCTTCAAAAGCACCTCCAAAGCTACTTTCACCACCCATTCCAGTACCTGTTGGGTCGCCGCCTTGAATCATGAAGTCTTTAATCACACGGTGAAAAATAATACCATCATAATAATGGTCTTTTGCCAAAGTAATAAAGTTCTCAACAGTCTTAGGCACCAATGATTCAAACAATTTAATGTCGATATCCCCATAGTTCGTATGCAAAGTCGCTTTACGTTCACCGTCTAAAATTTCAGTTGTTAGTTGTGGATATTGTGTCATATTTATCTCCTTCTTAAACATAATCATTTTCTATTTCATTATATCAAAAAATAATAATTTTTCATTACGAAATCATCTAAAAGAAAGATGATTTTAATTAGAACAAAAGTGGTTTCATTTAAATATGAAGAAAGTATATTATATTGCGCTTGATTTTAGAATATACTGATTTTGTAGTATAATATTTAGTTGAGATTACAAACATTATCGAAAAGGAGTACGGTCTTAATGACATTTTTGCACATTGCAATTTTCATCCCTATCATTTGGGCAATTATTGTAAAGTCATTGGAACGATTCATTCATAGATTACATATTGGATGGTATGTATTACCTGTTCCAGTCTTTTTATTTATTTATTTCCTAACTTATATCCCTATTATTAAAGGAGGAGATGTCCATTATAGTGCCATGCATTTAATGCATCATTTCATGATGGATTTTAACCTTTATATTGATGGATTAAGCTTACTATTCGCTCTGTTAATTACCGGAATTGGTTCACTCGTTGTACTATATTCCATCGGTTATTTGTCACAAAAAGAGCAACTGAGTCATTTCTATATATACTTATTAATGTTTATGACAGCGATGCTTGGTGTTGTATTAAGTGATAACTTATTAATGCTCTACCTCTTTTGGGAGCTCACATCGATTTCAAGTTTCTTGTTGATATCATTTTGGAATAATCGTGCTCGTTCACTATATGGTGCTCACAAATCAATGATTATCACAGTATTTGGTGGTGTTATGATGCTTGGTGGATTCATCATCATCGGAAACATCGCTGGTACATTTAACATTCACGAAATTATTCCTCAGTTTGAATTGATTCAAAGTACGCCGTCAATTTGGATTGCAATCATTCTTATATTACTTGGCGCGTTTACAAAGTCTGCTCAATTCCCATTCTATATATGGTTACCTGATGCAATGGAAGCACCAACACCTGTTAGTGCTTATCTCCATTCAGCAACAATGGTTAAAGCAGGCATATATCTTGTCGCACGTTTAACACCAATCTTTAGTTTTCATGATTTATGGATATATAGCGTATCATTCGTTGGTCTCATTACACTTGTTTGGGCAAGCTTTAACGCAGTTAAGCAAGATGATTTAAAAGGTGTCCTTGCATTTAGTACGGTGTCTCAACTCGGTATGATTATGAGTATCTTAGGACTTGCTGCATTTGGTTATAATCACGGATACAACGATGCGGTATTCCAAGTCGCAACGGTTGGGGCAATATTTCATTTAATTAATCATGCAACATTCAAAGGAAGTTTGTTCATGATCGTTGGTATTGTCGACCACGAAACTCATACGAGAAGCCTGAAAAAGCTCGGTGGCCTCATGACGCTTATGCCAATAACCACTGGTATTGCAACAGTTACCGCATTAAGTATGGCTGGTGTTCCACCATTTAACGGTTTCTTATCAAAGGAAATGTTCATCAAAGTGATGTATATGGCAATGGATGCACCGAATAATGGTTTCAACAATTTCGGCATCATATTCCCAATTCTAGCAATTATCGGTAGCATCTTTACATTTATCTATTCTATTATGTTTGTCATCAAAACATTCGGAGGCAAATTGAATAAAGATGATATTCCACAAGTACCACATGAAGCACCATGGCTAATGTTAGCTTCACCATTAATTTTAGCGGTACTTGTAGTGTTCTTTGGATTATTCCCTAACGTACTATCTGAAACAATCATCGAACCTGCACGAAATGCAATGTTACACCAATCAATTGAAGAACACGTTCATATTTCAATGTTCCACGGTGTTAACAAAGCATTAATATCTACAATTGTTATTTTTATCATCGGTAGTATATTGTTCTACTTCTTGAAATCATGGATTCATTTATATGATAAACATCCTGAGAAGTTGACGTTAAACTATTATTATGATCGCCTGCTAGATTTCAGCAGTTTAATCGCGCGCAAAATAACACAAAGCTATATGACAGGATTTACAAGAACGTATTTAGTTTATTTGTTCAGCTTTTTGAGTGGGCTAACTTTATTTGCACTTGTCATGAAAGATATTCAATACTCATTACCAAAACTTGGGCAAATTACGATTGTGGAAATTACGATCACACTAATAATTGTCATTTCAACAACCATGATCATCATTGCGAAATCTAGACTATTTAGTATCATTATGCTCAGTTGTGTCGGCTATTCAATGGCTCTATTCTTTGTATTCTTCAGAGCGCCTGACTTAGCATTGACTCAACTTGCAATTGAAACAATTACGACAGCACTATTTCTAATTTGTTTCTATCACTTACCAAAGTTAAGTCGTCACGAAGAACAACGACGATTCAAAATTGGTAATTTTATCGTTGCAATTTCTGTTGGTTTATCAGTGATTGCAATTGGCTTATTGTCATTAGGTAATAAAACATTTGATTCAATCTCACAATATTATATCGATAATGTATATAAACTCGGTGCTGGTGAAAATATGGTTAACGTCATTCTTGTCGATTTCAGAGGGTTCGATACATTATTTGAAACGGTTGTGTTAGCCATTACAGGAATTGGCATCTATATATTAGTTAAATTAAGATTATCGAAAGGAGGCAGAAGAAATGAGAAAACAAGATAATGACGTGATTTTACGTAGTATGACACTCGTGATATTCTTTATCATTTTGACCTTTTCTTTTGCCCTTTTCTTCGGTGGTCACTACACACCAGGTGGAGGATTTGTCGGAGGATTAATGACGGCAGCTGCACTTATCTTAATTATCATTGCGTACGATATGAAAACATTAAAAGAAGCTGTGTCAATCGATTTCAAGAAACTATTAAATGTTGGATTAATATTTGCAATTGGGATGCCTTTTGTTTCTATGTTATTCGGTAAAAACTTTTTCCAACATTTCCATACGTATATTGACATACCCGTTTTCGGCAAAACAAGCTTACACACTGCAGTTTTATTTGACTTAGGAGTTTACCTTATCGTCGTATCTGTTACATTGATTATTATATTAACGATTGGAGAGAATGAATAATGGAGATTTTAACAATTTTTCTCAGTGGATTTTTAGTCGCTGCGGCCGTTTATTTAATGCTCTCTAAAAGTTTAATACGTATCATTATCGGTACAGGATTACTCAGTCATGGTGTTCACTTAATGTTACTGACAATGGGTGGATTAAAGCATGGTCGTGTTCCAGTACTTACTGAAGGGGTTAAAGATTATTCAGATCCATTACCTCAAGCATTGATCTTAACAGCGATTGTAATCAGTTTTGCTGTGACGGCATATTTCTTAGTCATAGCGTTTAGAAGTTACAAGGAGCTCGGAACAGATAATTTAGAAGCGATGAAAGGGGTGCATTTCGATGACTAATATTGCAGTATTTCCGATTATCATCCCATTGATCATTGCCATCATCCTACTTATTGTTCCGAATAAACCGATGATTAAGCGTATGATCTCTAGTGTGTCATCGCTCTTCTTAATTGCCATAACGATTTGGCTTTGTTATACCGTTTTTCATGACGGGACTCAAACAATGGCAAGTAGTGGATGGGTTGGCCCATTCGGGATTGTAGTCGTGGCTGATATGTTAAGTGCATTGCTCGTTTTAACAAGTAGTATTATTACGTTCTTTACAATCGTTTACAGCTTTCAATCGATTGGTAAAGCGCGAGAAGAACATTACTATTATGCAAGTATTTTCTTTATGATTTGTGGTGTTCATGGTGCATTTTTAACGGGTGATATATTCAATATGTTCGTCTTTTTCGAAGTATTTTTATTGTCATCATATGTTCTATTAACACTTGGTGGGACAAAAGTTCAACTTCAAGAGAGTATTAAATATATTTTAATTAATATCATTAGCTCAGGATTTTTCGTCATGGGCATGGGTATGCTTTATTCAGTCGTCGGGTCATTGAATATGGCTGATATCCATATGAAGCTGTCAACGCTGGATGAACCACTTCCAATTATTAGTATCATTAGTGTTATGTTTTTGTTTGTATTCGCAACAAAAGCGGGACTATTTCCATTGTACTTCTGGTTACCAGGAACATATTACGCACCACCAATACCAATTATTGCACTATTTGGTGCTTTGTTAACTAAAGTTGGTGTGTATGCGATTATGAGAACATATAGCTTAATATTTTTCCAAGATCCTACATTTACGCATAACATATTATTATTCTTTGCATTAGTGACAATTATATTCGGCTCAATTGGTGCCATTAGTTACAAAGATATGAAGAAAATTATCATTTATAATATTATGATTGCAATTGGTGTTATTTTAGTCGGTGTAAGTATGATGAATGTATCTGGTATTATGGGTGCTATTTATTATTTAATTCATGATATGTTCATTAAAGCAGCGCTATTCTTACTCGTCGGTATTATCATATCCATTACTGGATATGTAAACATTAACCGCTTCGGTGGTTTAATCAAATATTTCCCAGTGCTGGGATGGATTTTCTTTATTGCAGCACTATCTTTGATTGGAATACCTCCTTTGAGTGGATTCTATGGTAAATTTTTAATCGCACAATCAACGTTCCAGAATGGTCATTATATCGCTGGCGTTATAGTTTTGTTATCCAGTTTGTTTGTATTATCTTCAATTATTCGAGTGTTTATGAAAACGTTTTGGGGCAAAGAAGTCAATCCATTGCCTGCAGGAGGCGCCAATCATATTGACAAACTTAAATTTAGCGCATATAGCTTAGTCATCATTTCTGTACTATTTGGATTATTCGCTAATTCACTGTATCCAGTCATTGAAAAAGCACAGGATTCTTTCACAAACCCAACATCATATACTGAATATTTAGGAGGTGACTCACATGGCAATACAGATTCTCATTAACGTCTTACTGGCATTGCTATGGATGTTTATTAACAACTCATTCCAAGTCTCCTCGTTTTTATTCGGGTATATACTAGGACTATTTACCGTATACATCATGCGTAAATTTTTACCTGAAGAGTTTTATTTAAAACGCGTCATTAAAATATTAAAGCTTGTTTATGTATTTGCTGTCGAACTATTTAAAGCAAATCTGTCGGTATTAAAGATTGTAATGAAGCCACAGATTGATATAGAGCCGGCATTCTTTGCTTATCCGACAGAGCTTGAAAAAGATTGGCAAATTACTTTATTATCATCATTGATTACATTAACACCCGGGACTGTCGTTGTCGCTGTCAGCCATGATCAACGTACACTTTATGTACATGCAATTGATACAAAAGATGTTGACGAATCGATACATGGAATTAAACGTTCTTTCGAAAAAATGATCAAAGAGGTGAGTGAAAGATGACAATGTTTATAAAAATTATTCTATTAACGTCTCTGATCATCGTCTGCATCTCAATGATTGGTATCATTTATCGCTTAATTGTTGGTCCGACAGTGCATGACAGAGTTGTTGGTCTTGATGCATTAGGCATTACATTGATGGCAATCATCGCACTAATATCTATGGTGTTAGATACGAAATACTTTTTAGTCGTCATTTTATTAATCGGTATCTTAGCATTTATCGGAACGATATCCTTTGCGAAGTTTCTAGAGAAAGGTGTGATCATAGAACATGAACGATCTAATTCAGAACATCGCGATTAGTTTTATCATGGTCTTAATATTAATTGGTGCTTTACTAAGTCTCGTATCAACGATAGGTCTATTAAGACTGCCAGATGTTTATACTCGTACCCATGCAGCATCTAAAGCATCTACTCTAGGTGTAATGATGATGATGTTTGGTACTTTTCTCTACTTTTGGATTGTCAAAGGGCATTTTAACGCTGAGCTATTCTTAGCGGTACTATTCATATTTATTACAGCTCCTGTTGGTGCTCATTTAATTACGAGAAGTGCTTATTATTACGGCGTTGAACCGAGTAAAAGTACGTCTCATGATGACCTTAAAGAGACTAACGTCGATCAATCATAATTTAACACAGAGCGACTCAAATGAGTTGCTCTGTTTTTATTTGTCAAATGTTGATAATTAATGTTTAATAAAATATAAAGGATTAGCGCTTACAAAGGAAGGTACTTTATGGATGATAAATTAACTTTATGGTTAACGCATATGAAGAGCAGTTTCATTGATGAATCATATTACATTGACCAAACCGACGAGGAAATTAACAACTGTTTTACTGGTGCCCTTGACTTTGGAACAGCCGGTATACGAGGCGAGATTGGAATTGGTCCAAATCGATTGAACGAATTTACAGTACGCAGAATTGCTCATAGTGTTGCACGTTATCTCAACGATTCAAACTTACATAAAACAGCTGTCATCATGTATGACACACGACTATTCTCTGAAGAATTCTCAAACACCATCGCGACTGTGCTATCAAGTTATCAAATTCATACATTTATTTTCGATGCATATCACACGACACCAGAGTTATCATATGCTGTTAGATATTTAAATGCATCAATAGGATTTATGATCACTGCAAGTCATAATCCTAAAGAATATAATGGGATCAAGGTGTACAATCGTACAGGTGGACAAATATTAGACGAACAAGCGCACTCTATTAAATCCATATACGATCAGTTAAATGAAGATGAATTATTCAATCAATCCATAGAAGCAAATGAATCATTTATAGACATTTTAACAGATGAAGTCTCATCTTCTTATGATCATGAAGTCGTTAGTCAATACCATTCAATGGCCGATTTCAACGTTAAAACTGTATTTACAAGTTTACACGGGACTGCTTTACCGAGAGTGAAATCTATTTTATCAACACTCAATTATGATCATCTATTTGTGCTTGAAGACCAATCTAGTGCAGATGGAACATTTCCTAATGCGACGAGTTTAAATCCTGAAGATCCTAATGCTTTTAAAGATGCGATAAAATATGCTCAACAACTCAATGCTCACCTTGTCATTGCAACAGACCCTGACAGTGACAGGTTAGGAGTCGTTGTTTATCATAACGGAACATATAGACATTTAACTGGCAATCAATTAGGAGTCATTCTTCTAAAGCATATCATTGACAATACATCACATTTAGAACAAAGAACCGTCATCAAGTCAATTGTGACAAGTGATCTCGCGAAAGTAATATGTAAAGCACATGATGTTGAAATCAAAGATGTTCTTACTGGATTTAAGTATATTGGTGAGTGCATTGAAGAAATATCAAAAGATGAACAACAAAACTTTATTTTTGGATATGAAGAAAGTCATGGCTATCTAACATCTTCTCTTGTAAGGGATAAAGACGCAATACAAGTGATTCCTATGTTGATTGAATTAGCAGATACATTAAATCAAGAAGATAAAACATTAATTGATTATTTAGAAAACATTAATAATCATTATTGTCATTCGAGTGAAAAATTATATTCATTAACACTTCAACGTTTTGAAGGTGCGGAGAAAATCCAAAAGTTAATGAACTATTACCGACATCAACCAATTGAACAAATTGCTGGACTAGAAATTATATCCAAGGAAGACTTCATGTTGCAACAACAATTTGACCCAAATGGTCATGAACTTGGGACGTTAAAATTACCTCCAGCCAATGTCATTAAGTTTCACTTAAGAAATGGTTGGATCGTTATTCGCCCTTCAGGAACCGAACCGAAGGTTAAATTGTATATTTCAATACTTGAGCAATGTGACGATAGATTATTATCCAGTATTTACGAAGAAATTTTTGGAATTATTGAATAGAAGAATCCATCAACAACTTCATTGATTTTGTTGATCTAATAACATAAAAAGCCACCAACACTTTGTAATGTTGGTGGCTTCAATTACCTATTCCAAAATAAAATCCAACACCGGTTCGATTAAAAATCCAGTTGGCCCTTTCGGTCCTAAATGGCTGTCTTTATCAAACACTGCTGGTCCAGCAATATCAAAATGCATCCAAGGGTAAGATTCAGTGAAGTGTTCTATAAATGCTGCTGCAAATAATGCTTTTCCTGGGGTGTTCGTATTATTGACCACATCAGCAACATCACTATCTCGAACTTTTTTACGATCTTCATCTGTAATTGGCATTTGCCAAGCCGTCTGATGATAAAGATGCGCTTGTTCTATAATTGATTGAACCGACTTATTCATTGAATTCGTCATAACTGCTGCTTTATCATTGCCAAGTGCCATGACACTTGCTCCGGTAAGCGTTGCAAAGTCCAGTATACATTTCGGTCGATATTGACTCGCATAAAATACACTATCTGCTAAAACAAGTCGTCCTTCGGCATCTGTATTCGTAACTTCAACGCTGTCCCCTTGCATCGAAATAAAAACGTCATCTGGTTTCATGGCATGTGCGTTAACCATATTTTCACTGGCTGCAACAACAGCAATGATACGCTTGTTCGGTTTCAATTGCTTAATCGCCTTCATCATACCTAATACGTTCGCTGCACCACACATATCATATTTCATCGTTGGCATCCCTGTTTTTGATTTAATCGAGTATCCACCTGAATCATATGTAATTCCTTTACCAACAAGTACAATTGGTGCTTCGTCTTCCCCTGTCGGATTATAGTCAATACTAATTAAAGCTGGTTCATAAATTGATCCTTGTCCAACAGCTAAAATTAATCCTGCACCTAAATCCTCTAATGATTGCCCTTGGTAAATGTTGACCGTTGTATCATCATCAGCCATATGATTTGCATCTTGGACAAGATAATCAGGGGTTAAAATATTCGGTGGTATATTCGCTAAGTTTCTTGCATGTTCTATCCCTTTACCGTAACTTAAACCTACTGAGAACTCACTTTGCTCATCATTCGATAATGGTTGTTGAAAGGAAACATTTAACTGGAATAATGGTTTCTCTTTATAACCATAGTGATCAAAATGATAGCTATGTCTCAACAATGATATCGCAAGATGCTTATGAAATTGTGGTAATGATTTTATATGATCATCGATATAAAATTCAATTTCTGTAATATTATTTTTTTGAAGAAAGGCAACAAGATATTGAATGGCTCGTTGCAAAACAGATACTTTAAAGTTTTTTACATGTCCAATAGCCACCGCAATAACACGTTCTACATGGTCATCCTTCGATACTGATACTTGGCTCACTTCACCTTCGCTTAAAGCAATGACCTTAGACTTAACATATTGGTCATATTTTGAATCGAACAGTTGATCAATTGACTCTGTACTTTTTAACTGATTGATATTGTGTGGAAGAAACACAACACTTACCGCACTTTCTTGTGATTTCAATATATGCATACTTTCGCCTCCTTAAAACATTTGATACCCAGATTTCCGTAAATATTTCATCGTAAATCCTGCCGCAATTACACCGAACAAACCACTTGATAACATAATAATATCGGCAAGTTTCATATTGATAAAGCCATCTAATAACGCTTTAAAAGCACTTTGTGTATTGGTGAAATACTCAATCGTATCTATTTTATCGATGATCATCATGACAATAAAAGGATAAATCAATAACATAATCCACGTTTCTTTTAAAACCATATTCAATAAAAATGAAATACCATAAAACAAAACGAAAAACAAAACGACACTAATAATTAATTGGGGTAATGAAATGCCCATCTTAACACATCACTTTCATATAAAATATAGGCCTTATCAAAGTGACAAGGCCTATAAAAATCTTTGAAATTATAATACTTTACCTTTTTTGTATGCTAACAGTGGTCCACCGATTTTGTATATTGCTCTTGTATCGATAACTTTTTTCATAAATGAAGCTTTCTTACCTTGTAAATCTTTGCCCATTACATGTCCTACAGCATCGTTTGGTCCAAGTGAACAAACTGTCCCTTTTTCATCGTAATTAAACTTAGACGTCTTGTCTCCATCTAATACTGCTTTTAAATTTTTCGCTAAGTGATCACCTTGTTGCATTGCAATCTGAGCTGTTGTAGGATAAGGTCGAGCATTCTCACCTTCACCATTCATCACTGCTGAACAATCTCCAATGACGAAAATATTTGGATATCCTTCAATTGATAAGTCATCTTCAACAATGATACGTCCACGTTTAACGCCATCAAATGATGTATCCATTAAAGCATTCCCACGAACACCCGCTGTCCAAATTGCTGTATTCGCTTCGATTGTTTTCTCTTCATCATTCTCTTTTACAACAAAGCCTTGTTCATTCGCTGCAACAATCGGTGTTGCAAGCTTGAATTCTACACCTTTAGATTCAAGTGCATTCACTGCATAATTGACAAGTTCTTCAGAGAACATAGGCAACATCTTAGGCGCCGCTTCGATACAGATTAATTTTACATCTTCAGCATTCACATTGTACTGTGAACATAATTCAGGAACGCGTTCAGCGAGTTCTCCAAGTAATTCAACACCAGTAAATCCAGCACCACCAACGATAATTTTCAAATCATTAGGGTCTTTTACTTCTGATTCACTGTAATGCGCGAAACGCTCTTCGATATGTTGCTTAATCTTACGTGCAGACTCGACATTTGTAATCGACATTGCATGCTCATCCATACCCGTAATTCCAAATGTTTCACTTTCAAAGCCTAATGCCATCACTAAATAATCGAATGAGAATTCACCTTGGGTTGTATTCACTGTTTGATTGTCTTTATCAATTGCAGTGACTTCTGCAGGGACAAATTTAACTTTGCTTGCATCAATTACACTCGTAATTGGATAAATACCTTGTTCATAATTAATTGTTCCTGCAGCTGTTTCATGCAACCACGTTGATTCATAATGGTATGAATTTTTATTAATTAATGTAATCTCACAATCTTGAACTGATACTAATTTTTGTAATTTCACAACGGTTTGTAATCCAGCATATCCCGCACCAAGTACTAATATTTTTTTTCGTTCGAATCCCATTCAATACACCTCATTTTATTATTCTTATTTTCACCATATTTCTCATACATTATAAATTTTATCTGTTTTATGATTTGAATTCAAGCTTATTATTAACAATCTTCAGGAGTACCCGCGACATTTTTCGTTCTAAATGATGTTCCACAACCACATGACGCAATTGCATTTGGGTTGTCGATCGTAAATCCTCCACCCATCATACTTTCTTTGAAGTCGATTATCGTGCCGTTGAGTACTGGTGCATCTGACTTTTTCACAAGTACTTTTACACCATAATATTCTAATATAATATCATCATCAGATGGCTGTTCATCGCCACTCATTTGATACGTTAGTCCTGTACAGCCACCACCAGTTACAGATACTCTTAAATAACCATCTTCAAGATTTTGACTCTTTAATACATCTTTTACCGCAAATGATGCACTCTCTGTTAAAATAATTGCATTTTGTTCAGTCATAATATTCTTCCTTTCTCTCTGTTATTGATCTATTGAATCAATCTTTGAAATAATTTTATCGTATAGACGTTCTGGATTTTGTGCAGCTACTTTTTCTCCCTCGACAAAGGCATACATTGTATTGCTACATAATCCACACTCACTCAAGCATCCATAATCGATGACGTCGACTCTTGGATCTTGTTCAAGTTTTTCAAAAACGGGTCGTGAACCTTTCTCGATATTGGCTGCACACATTTCGACTAATATATACAATCCATCACCTCATTATAGTCTATAGTATAACATTGATTGACATAAGTTATCACTTAATTCATTTTCATGATATTATAGAATTGATACGAAATTGATAGGGGGCATTACAATGAAACGCTTACTTTTACTTGGTGGTGGCTACGGTAATATGCGTATTATGCATAAATTATTACCAAATACATTACCTAAAGATTATGAAATTATTTTGGTCGATGAGAAGCCTTTTCATGGCTTGAAAACAGAATATTATGCACTTGCTGCAGGTACAAAATCTGACAAAGAAGTGAGAATGAGTTTTCCAGAACATGAGCGCTTAAGCTATGTATATGGTGAAGTATCTAATATTGACTTAGACAAACAACTTGTAACCGTTGGTGAAAATCAAGTCGATTATGATATTTTAGTCATTGGTCTTGGTTCTGAAGATAAGTTCCATAACGTACCTGGTGCAAAAGAATATTCTTATACAATTCAACGTATGAATAATGCACGCCGTACACTAAAAATGACGGCTGAATTACCATCAGGTTCAACTGTAGGTGTCGTTGGTGCTGGATTAAGCGGCATAGAAATTGCGAGCGAACTACGTGAAAGTCGTAAAGACATCAACATTAAATTATTCGACCGTGGTGAACGCATCTTACCAGACTTCCCTGCTCGATTGAGTAAATACGTCGAACGTTGGTTTATTGAAAACAATGTTGAAGTCATCCCCCATTCTAATATTACTAAAGTCGATCAAAACAAATTGTACAATAATGAAGAAGCAATTAAAGTCGACGCTTCGATTTGGACTGCCGGAATTCAACCCGTTGAGGTTGTACGAAGTCTTGACATAGAAAAAGCAAAAAGTGGTCGAATCAAAGTCAATCAATACCATCAAATTCCTACGGATGAAAAAGTGTATATTGTTGGAGATTGTGCCGATTTACCATTCCCACCAACGGCCCAAACTGCCGAATTACAAGCAGAACAAATTGTAGATGTATTTAAATATACATGGGCAGACAAAGAATTACCAGGTACGATGCCAAGTCTAAAAGTACAAGGGATGATCGGTTCTCTAGGAAGTAAAGAAGGCTTCGCATACATTAAAGAAACAACCGTAACAGGTCGTATTGCTAGAATTTTAAAATCGGGCGTCTTATGGATGTACAAATTGAATGCTAAATAAACAAAAAGTAGCGAATCATGATTGATCCGCTATTTCTTTTTGTATGAAATGCTTAATTTGCTGGTACTGTATATAACCATCAGCTACTACTTCATCATTGATGACTAACGTTGGATAAAATAGTTCATCCTCATCGATTTGTTGAACGATATAATCATCATAATCTGTAATAATATCATCCTTAGACTGAATATCTTTATAGACATAATTAAAGTCTAAGTCAGGAAAGCTTCGTTGTAATATTGATTGTAGCCATTCATACGTTTCTTTAGATGATGGTGCATTGACACAACTTGCGCACACAACATCTGCACCATATACAACTACATTCATATGCGTCACGATTTGTTCACCCTTTCAACATTTAATAATTGACGTAATTATGTTATATTGTTATATATATTATACTATATATGTTACGCGAATGTGTAATGTTAAAGGAGCATGATAATAATGACAACTGAACAAGATACAATGTTTGAACAAGTTGAACAAGTGCTAGAGAAACTTCGCCCCTTCTTACTTCGAGATGGTGGTGACTGTGAGCTAGTTGCTGTCGATGATGGAATTGTCCAATTACGCTTACTTGGAGCTTGTGGTACATGTCCTAGTTCAACAATCACATTAAAAGCTGGTATTGAACGTGCACTATTAGAAGAAGTCCCTGGCGTTGTTGAAGTAGAGCAAGTATTTTAATCAATTCAATATATAATAAGACACGCGAGATGAATCATCATTCATCTCGCGTGTCTTATTTACTATTACGATAAATATCTATAAATCTATACGTTTTCGGATTATCGATGCAAGAAACCCTACAACTACTGCAACGATAATATCTTTTAATAAAAATGGTAATACTGCCAGTTGGAGCGACTTCATCATTGACGTTTCAGTCCCTGTAATGTAATTCATATTTAAATAAAAGCCAATAAAACCAATGATATAAATTACGATCATTCCAAGCACACTATATAATATTCGAATAACAAGTTGAGTATTCGAATGTTGTAGTCCAGCGACAAAACTCGCAAGTGGATAAGAAATCAAAAATCCAAGTGTTGGGCTTGCAAATGTAGATAGTCCTCCCCCTCCTGCAAAGACAGGGATACCTACAAAGCCTAATAATAAATAAATTACAGAACTTAACGCACCAATCTTTGGCCCAGCAATGGCACCTGCAAGTAAAACGAATGGAACTTGCATCGTAATCGGTACTGGTCCGATTGGGATTCTAATTTGTGCTCCAATTGAAATTAATGCTGCAAATAATGCAACGAATACTAAATCTTTTGCTTTCATATGTATAACTCCTTATCAAATTAGTAAACCTAATTAAAGATTATAGTTTACTAATTGATAAGTGTCAATGTCACTTTACAGAAATTACTTATTGATTGGTGTAATTGGATCTTTACCATCTAATACATTCAAAATATTATCAACACACAGTTGAATCATCTTATCACGCGTATCAACCGTTGCACTACCAATATGTGGTGTCGTCACGATACGGTCTTCTTTTAAGAATGGGTGATCTGTTTTCATTGGTTCTTCTCTAAATACATCAAGTGCCGCACCTTTAATCGATTCAGACTGAATTGCTTCAAGTAAATCTTCTTCGACAACGTGTCCACCACGTCCGATGTTTACAAATAACGCACTCTCTTTCATTTTGTCGAATGTCTCTTTATTAAATTTATCTTTCGTCCCATCATTTAATGGAGCAGTACATACAACAATGTCACTCGATTGAACCAATTCATCAAATTCACAATATTTCGCACCTGTTAACTGTTCAGCTTCGTCATTTCTAGAGCGGTTATGATACAGAACGTTACAATTAAATCCTTGAAGTCTTCTAGCGAATGCAGTACCAATACTACCCATGCCGTATATTCCTACCGTCTTATTGAAAATATCTGTTCCGCTCAATAAGAATGGCGACCAACCTGTCCATTCACCATTTTTCATGAAGTGATCAGCTTCAACGATACGTCTAGCAAGACTCATCATGATACTAAACCCTAGTTCAGCAGTCGTTTCCGTTAATACATCAGGTGTATTTGTGCCGATCACATCGTGTTGTTTAAATGCGTCTAAATCGAAATTGTCATATCCTACGGCAAAATTCGCAACAACCTTTAAATTTTCAGCATTTTCAAGCACTTCGCTGTCAATTTGATCACTCATCATCGTCATCATTGCATCAACATCTTTACTTTGCTCTAATAATGTCTCTCTCGGAATCGCTTTATCGAATTCTTCCCACACAATTACTTCATGACCTTCGCGTAATTGATCAATAAACTTCTCTGGCATATTTCTAGTCACTAAAATTTTACTCATTATAATCCTCCATTCTTTGAATCCAATCATATAATGTATCAACAGTATATGTTGGTTGTATTTCTTTATCTTGAACTTGATTCGTTGAGCTCACACCTGTATTCACATGTAATGTATCTACCGAAGCGTGAATACCTGTTAATATATCTGTATCATAATTATCCCCAACCATCAAAACATCTGTTTGGTCCCATCCATTTAATCTTAATATTTCTAAAATCATTAATTCATTCGGTTTACCGATGCTGATAGGTTCAATACCCGTTGAACTTTGAACGAGTGTTGTCAATGCACCATTACCGGGCATCATTCCACGTTCTGTCGGAATGTTTTTGTCAGGATTCGTTGAAATAAATTTGGCACCATTACGAATGAGTAATGTAGCCTTTGCAAACTTCTCATAAGTCACTTCTCGATCTAATCCGACAATCACCGCATCTACAGATTCACTTTCATCATCAACAATTTGAATATTCGCTGATCGTAACGTATTCTTTAATCCATCTTCACCAATGACAAATACACGCTTCATTTTATGCTGAATTAAGTATTCTTTCGTTGCCATTGCAGAAGTCATCACATGTTTTTCCATTGCTTTAATACCAAAACTTTGCAACTTTTCCGCAACGTCTATCGGTTGTTTCGTTGAGTTATTTGTCAAGAATCGATATGGTATTTCTTTATAATCTAAGTAATCAATGATCTCTTTCGCTCCATCGATTGGTTCATTGCCGTGATACATCGTCCCATCAAGGTCGAATATATAATATTGATATTGTTTCATGACTCACCTTCACCGAATGCATTCACTGGTCCAAGTTCCTGTTCTAAATATTGAATGACTGCTGCTGTGAATGATGTATAAGCATCGATATGCTCTTCAAGTAAAGCATTTAATTCGTCATGCTCAGATTCATATTCTCTTAACAGCCAACGTCTCACGACAAGCATTTCACTTAAATGTTGATGTATCGGTTCATCAATCACTTGTTCAGTCTTCATAATGTCTAACACATCTTGATAACTGCCCGGGTCACGCATAATAAATCCATCAATCATCATATTTCCAATATCAATAGATGATTCAACAAGCATATGTGCGATGCGTTCTGTTTTAAATCTTTCACGTTCTGTCGACTTAAATTGCTCAACTAACTTTTCAATATAGCGAGTCCTTTGGACTAACTTTTCACGATCTACAAAATACATCTTTACCAACTCCTCTTATGTTTATGATAGCATAGATATATATTGATTTAGAAAAGGAATGATACGTTTGATTGATTTCTATTTATACGATGATAGTGAAGATGCAAATATTAGATTTACGAGCTTTGTAGGTGATGAAAGTCGTTATGACTTGGCACTATTACAAACAAACCGTCACTTCGGCAAAACCATTGTCATGAATATGCAGAATAATAAATTTAGTATTATGGGTCGTGATGACTTGAATGAACCCGGTTATATTGAATATAGCTTAGGTGTTAATGAAAACGAAGCGAAAGAAGTTTATGAGTTTTTATCTGAATATATTCATTAAGAAAAGTCCTAATCATTTGATTAGGACTTTAAATATGCATTAAATGTTTTATTTTGTTGAATCAGTGGTTGATCACTCTCCGGTTGCTCTAATGATTCCACTTCTATATTTGTCTCGGTTGTCTCTTCATCAAGAGATATATCATAATCTTTATCATGCGTCGTAAGTCTCTTTAGAATGAAATACGGGCAGTTAAAATTACAATATTCCATCAAATAATCTTGAATCGCAGTTGACTTTTTCATCGCCAATATACCTTTTTTATTTCGCTTATAAAAGCCAGTTAATCGCAACTTATCGTAACCGATATCTCCTAAAATATAATCATATTTATCAAATAAATCTGCCCATTTATCTTCAACATCTTCAAGATTAAATGCACCTTTATAGTTTTCGATTAATTTATATTGATGTTTGTGGATTTTCATCGCACTCATGCATTATTCACCCTGTTCAAGCAACGCATCACCTTTGGCTTGTCTTTCTCTTGATGCTTCGTTCACTTGTTCATCAGCGTGATAAGAACTTCTGACCATAGGACCTGCTTCACAATGCTTGAACCCTTTCTCCATTGCAACTTTACGTAATTTACCGAACTCTAACGGTGAATAGTATTTCTTAACTGGTAAATGTTTACGAGAAGGTTGTAAATATTGACCAATCGTCATGATATCTACATCATTAGCACGTAAATCATCCATCACTTCATAAATTTCTTCAACTGTTTCACCTAATCCAATCATTAAACTAGATTTCGTTGGAATCTCTGGATAAAGTTCTTTCGAACGTCGTAATAACTCTAATGAACGATCATACTTCGCTTTAGCACGTACTCTAGGTGTTAAACTTCTTACTGTTTCTATATTATGATTTAAAATATCCGGTTGTGCGTCCATTAAAATTTTTAAGTTGTCATAACTACCGCCCATGTCAGATGGTAATACTTCAATCGTCGTATATGGATTCATTTCACGAACTTGTCTTACTGTATCGGCGAACACTTCAGCTCCGCCATCTTTTAAGTCATCACGTGCAACAGCAGTGATCACCGCATGTTTTAAGTTCATTTGCTTAACGCTTTCAGCAACACGTCTTGGCTCATCACGATCTAGTTCATTTGGTAATCCCGTCTTTACCGCACAGAAACGACAAGCTCTCGTACAAACTGCTCCTAAAATCATAAACGTCGCAGTACGTCTTTCCGCCCAACATTCGTGAATATTTGGACACTTTGCCTCTTCACAGACTGTGTTTAAGTTTTTCTCACGCATCATCTTCTTTAAGTTTGTATAATTTTTGTTCGTGTTTAATTTTATCTTTAACCAGTCTGGTTTACGAAGGATCTCTTCATTTTTTGTAGCCATCCGTTTCACTCTCCCAAATATGTATTATTATATTGATTTTATCATACGTTCTGTTGATTTCAAACACAGGAAAATCCCTATCCTTTATAATTAGAATATTACGACTATTCAATCCCTACTTTACAACTATGAATTAATGGAGTATGATAACTCTTATTTGTTACTACAATTTTTAAGGAGGTCTATTTAATGAATACTGTATTTATTATTTTGAATTTAATTGTATTCGTCGGTCTAATCATTGGACTTGTTTTATTGGAACATCGTAAGATGAAGTTTTCATACCGTGTCATGATTGGATTAATCATTGGTTTGCTATTTGGAGCATTGTTACAACTATTGTACGGAATGGATAATGAAATATTATCTAAAACTGTGTCATGGATTTCACTTGTTGGGTCAGGCTTTGTTCGCCTACTTCAAATGATCGTGATGCCGTTAATCTTTATCTCAATTCTTGCTGCATTTAGTAAGATGGATGTGACTGAGAAGTTTTTTAAATCTGGTGTAAAGATTATTTCAATATTGCTAGGGACTACAGCAATTTCAGCAATTGTAGGTATTGCCACTGCATTGCTATTTAAATTAGATGCATCAAGCATCAATTTAGGTGACGATGAGAATCAACGCGCTGTCTCTATCGAAGAAAGTGCAAATGAAATGGGAGACTTATCATTACCTGAACAACTTGTATCACTATTACCTTCAAATGCATTCGAAGACTTTGCTGGCATGAGACCTACATCAACGATTGCCGTTGTATTATTTGCTGTATTTATGGGGATTAGCCTCATTAAATTATTGCAAAAAAATAGTGAACATGGAGAGATGGTTCGCTCAATCATTTTAGCAGTAAACGATTGGATTATGGAGCTTGTTAAATTTATTTTGAGATTAACACCATACGGTATTTTAGCAATTATGGCGAATACTGTCGCAACAAGTAACTTTGCAGCATTGAAAGATTTAGGGTTATTTGTCATTGCGTCATACGTTGCATTAATTGGAATGTATCTTATTCACTTACTACTCATTGCTTTAATCGGATTAAGTCCAGTTCGATACTTTAAGAAAACAGCAGAAACATTAATCTTTGCATTCACATCTAGATCAAGTGCCGGTTCATTACCACTTAACATCCAGACCCAACAAAATAGACTTGGTATTCCATCAAGTGTTGCAAACTTTGCTGGAAGCTTCGGATTATCAATTGGTCAAAATGGATGTGCAGGGGTCTATCCATCAATGCTAGCAATTATGGTCGCGCCTGTCGCTGGAGTTGAAGTGAACTTACAATTCATTCTCACTTTAATCGTTGTAACAGTGATCTCATCACTTGGTATCGCAGGTGTAGGTGGTGGTGCAACATTTGCAGCCATCGTTGTATTATCTACAATGAATTTACCTGTTGCATTAGCAGCCGTTCTAATTTCAGTAGAACCACTCATTGATATGGGAAGAACTGCGTTGAACGTAAGTGGTTCAATGTTATCTGGAACAATTACATCGAAAACAGACGGAACATTGAATAAAGAAATATATAATTCAAATCAAATGGATGAACTCACAACACCGAGTATTTAAAATAGTGCTACCAACTAACAACAGGTTAGTTGGTAGTTTCTTCTTTCATCTCTAAAACTACCATTCAAAACACCGATTTAGTTGGTAGTTTCTCTTTTCACTTCTAAAACTACCATTCAAAACTCCGAATTAGTTGGTAGTTTCTCCTTCCATCTCTAAAACTACCATTCAAAACGCCGAATTGGTTGGTAGTTTCTTCTTTTATCTCTAAAACTACCATTCAAAACACCGAATTAGTTGGTAGTTTCTTCTTTCATCTCTAAAACTACCATTCAAAATAACAGGTTAGTTGGTAGTTTTATAAAAATACAACTAATCTACCCACTATAGTTTATACTCAATGTATAGGCTTTCAATTATGTATTAATTTCATTATAATGAAATTAGACTCAAATTTTTCAAAGGAGTGATAATATGTCGCGCGCTAAAGATTACCAAAGTGCTTTTGATATTATCGGTCCCGTGATGATTGGTCCTTCAAGTTCTCATACAGCTGGGGCTGTCAAAATTGGACAAGCTACAAGATCATTATTACATGGAACACCTGAACATATTGTAATACATTACTACGAATCATTTGCCAAAACACACGATGGTCATGGTACGGATCATGCAATTCTTGGTGGATTGTTAGGATATTCAACTTTTGACGAAAGAATTCGTGATGCTATAGAAACTGTGAAATCATTAAATATACCACTTCAAATTATTGAAGAAGAAATTGATTCAATAGGAGATCACCCAAATTGTGCGTTAATTAAATCTCAAATTGGGTCTCGTCGTATTGAGTTAAATGGAATTTCAATTGGTGGCGGTACGATTAAAATAAAAAGTATCGAAATTAATGGATTGATGATTTCACTGGATCATACATTACCATTACTCGTCATTGATGGACATTGCGATCGTAACATTATTGGTGATATGCTTGATGACTTATTCGATATGAATGTACAAATCGAGCAAGAAATTAAATCAATGAATAACGACCAACTGACAATGGCACTTCACCTTGATAGACCAATGTCAGATGAAGCTTACGATGAAATAAAAGAGAAGTATTCACAATTAACTTTTTCTTATATTAGTTAATCGTGTGTTAGGGGGGAAACTATGTTTGATACGATACAAGAAATTATAGATTATTCGAATACGCATCAAAAACCATTACACGAAATTATGATCGAACAAGAGATGCAACTGAGAAATATGTCATACGATGAAGTAATGGCCATGATGCAACACAACTTAGATGTCATGAGAGATGCAGTCATTAAAGGGACAACAGGTGATGGCGTAAAAAGCGTAACAGGTTATACCGGTGGCGATGCTGTTAAGTTAAAGCAATATAATACTGAACATAAAGCATTATCAGGTTCTGATATGATTGAAGCTGTTACTGGTGCAATCGCAACAAATGAAGTAAACGCTGCAATGGGTGTCATTTGTGCCACACCGACTGCTGGTTCGTCTGGTACAATTCCTGGCGTATTATTTAAACTCGAAAAAACGCATGATTTAACGAATGAACAAATGTTACATTTCTTATTTACCGCTTCTATTCTAGGGATGGTCATTGCCAACAATGCAAGTGTATCGGGTGCAATGGGTGGCTGCCAAGCAGAAGTTGGTAGTGCATCTGCCATTGCAAGTGCTGCTGCTGTATCGACATTTGGTGGAACACCTGAACAAGCCGGTCATGCATTGGCGATTAGTTTAAGTAACTTACTTGGGTTAGTTTGCGATCCAGTCGCTGGACTGGTTGAGATTCCATGTATTAACCGAAATGCCATAGGCTCAGGGAATGCATTAATATGTGCTGACTTAGCACTGGCTGGTGTTGAGAGTAAAATTCCTGTCGACGAAGTCATTATGGCGATGGATAAAATTGGACGAAATTTACCAAGAGAATTACGAGAAACAGGACTTGGAGGACTTGCTGGTACACCGACGGGTGAAGAAATAAAACGCAAAATCTTCGGCCCAAAAGCCTAATCATTAACAAAAAATACAGTATCCTTTTGAAATGGATACTGTATTTTTTATACTACATTATACTGTCTTCTTCTTTTTCCTAGGGATTGGCTTATAGAAGAAATATGCAAGTAAAGTCAAAATTATAAGTAATACAATAACAACCGATAAACTGATTAATAAACTCGATGTAAACCCTAATACTACATAACCGATCAATGATACAATTGCTGCAATAATCGCATATGGCATTTGTGTCAAAACGTGTACTATATGGTTACATCCAGCACCAGTCGAACTCAAGATTGTAGAATCTGAAATCGGTGAACAATGATCCCCAAATACACTTCCAGCAAGAACTGCTGCAATGCTTGGGATAATCAGATCAACAGCATCTAATTTCGTCATTATTTCACCTGCGATTGGAATGAGTATTCCAAATGACCCCCAACTCGTTCCAGTTGTTAATGCCATCACACCAGCCACAAAGAAGAATACTGCCAACATAAAGCCAACAGGAATTGATGCTCCGTTAATTATGTTAGCCATTGTATCGCCTGTACCCATTTGAGCGATTAAATCCCCTGTCATCCATGCTAAAGTTAAAATATAGACCGCGGGTAACATTGAACGTACACCGTGAATAAATCCAGTGCCGATATTTTTCGATTCGAATCGGTCTTCTTGTTTAGATTGCTTGAAATAATAAATTAATGCCGCAATCAAACTGACAAGACCACCAACGACAAGTGAATCTGTCACTTTCGTGTTTTCAAAAATTTTAATAAAATCAAATGTATAACCACTCTCTTGATATCCAGTGAAAATAATCATTGTAAATACAGTAATAATTAATAACGTCACTGGTATAATCAAACCTTTATATGTACCGTGTAAAATCGGTAAATCTGCAGCATCCACTTCACCAGGAATATCTAAACTTTCATCGACCAGCGAACCATGATAAATGGCTTCTTTCTCTTTATCTCTCATCATACCGATATCGACTTTGAAGATGATCACAATAAACATCACAACAATCGATGAAATTGCATAAAAATTATATGGAACTGTTTGAATAAATCCGCTAAATGCGCTCATATTCAATTCAGCCGCAATTAATACCGGGGCTATTAATCCCATAATACCTGCACCCCAACTACTAATCGGTGAAATAACACATATCGGTGATGACGTCGTATCGATATAATAACTCAACTTTGCACGAGATACTTTATGTGCATCTGTAATTGGACGAGACACTTGCCCTACAATTAATGCGCTAAAATAATCATCAATAAATACTAACATCCCTAAAATACCAGTGAAAAATTGCGATGCTCGTCTCGTTCTAATACGCTTCAACATCATTTCACTAAAACTTTTCGTTCCACCAGTCATCGTCACAAATGCAATCATACAACCTAATAGTATTAAAAAGATTAAAATATAAGCATTCCATGTATTAATCTCACCATCTGCATAAAAAATACTACTAAACGCACCCCATATGGAACCGATTGTCTCTAAAATATTTCCTTTATTGATGACAATTGAAGTAAGTAAAATACCAACACCTAAACTAAGCAACACTTTACGAGTAAAAACAACAAGCAACAAAATTAACAACGGCGGGATTAGCGTGATGTATTCCCATTCAAAAATATTCATCTTTTCTCTCCTCTCTTTTAAAAACCAACACAAAAAGAGCAATGACAGAATACGTCATTGCTCTACACAAGTATTCCATCCAAATTCTAGCTCACCAATGTTTAATTGACAGTGTATCGTTTGTTAAACTATACCCCAATAAAATGAATACCACATATTCATTTTATTTCGGCTTCATCGCCTTTCAATGCTGAATATTGGCTTGTGGAACCATTCAACATATACTCATCTTTGAAGCAACCTCTAATTATTTTGGATTGGTTATTTAATTAATAGTTAGTATATACAAAATTCATTGCCTTTTCAACCGTTTATTTTGAAGATTGAATATAAGTTCTAAAAATATCTCTTAAAAAGTCCGGTAAATAATAGACCTTATTCATAGACTTAAACTGTGGGATAAACTTACCAAATGTATACATATCAATCGTCGCGATATGATACGTCTGATCATTTTCGATACGTTCGCCTTTGATAAAATATTGTTCGGAGCTACTCATATAGCCGATATTATGGAAATAATACATTCCAAATAAATCGCCTCGAAATCCGAATCCTTTCACTTGTTCATTCTTATACTCATTCTTCAAACAATGTTTAAGGACTTCAATTAATTCATGACCTTTCAATTCAATATCTACCGTATTAATCGGATGAGGCAACATTTTGTGTAAGTCATATTCAGTAAAATCCCCACCGTCGAACCCACGAACAATTAAACCACTATTTAAAATAATTGTATCAGTTTCTGTATATATTCTTACCGCTTCTGCCAACTCGTATAATAATCGATTTGTAGAATATATTCTTCGCTCATAACGATTTAAATCGTTAGAAATTATATTATTTTTTAATAGTTGGCGACCTTTAATATAATATTCATCTTCAACTTTTGCCATATCATCTGTCGTATATAGCAAAGCTTCTATATTCAAAATCCGTCCCTCATCAAAGTGGATTTTCACTTCACCTAAGTATTGTCCGTGTTTACCCGCTGCCGCTTGCATTACGCCATTATGATATTTACCATGTTCAAAACGATGATGAGTATGGGCACCAAGGATTAGATCAATCGATGATAGTTCTTCTGATAATTCATCATCAATCCATTTTCCAAGATGACTTAATACAATGATTGCATCAACTTCATCACGGCGTGATTCAATGATTCGGTTCAATTGACTTTTAGCTTGATCGACAGTCCATCCAAGCGCCTTATAAAATACTGTAAATTCTGCTGTCACTCCAATGAATAGTAACTTCTTTCCTGCGACCTCATGAATGACATAATCGACGATATGATTCGGTTTCACTCCGTATTCATCATGTATATTACAACACGTCACTTTAAATTGTGCTTCATCGTATAATTGATTTAGATCATCATGTGTTAATGTAATACCTTCATTATTGCCGATTGTCGCAATATCAACCCCTGCTTCATTCATCAATTCTATATTCCCTTGACCAAGCGTTGCCTCGGTATATGGGTGACTACGATCGACATGATCCCCTAAATCAACAAAAACTGATGTATTAGGATATTCTTCACGTTTTGATTTCATAAACTCTTTAATTTGTAAGAAATTATTCAGATTACTATGGATATCGTTTGTATGGAAAATATGAATCGTTTGCATATTTTACCTCCTTCAATGAAGTTCAATCCTTACAAGAAATATTTAATGACAGAATATATACCGATTAACAATAACATCATTCGAAGTAATAAGACGATACGTTCAGATGCCATTTTTTTGTTTAACCATGAACCAATTTTTGCACCGATAAATGCTGCAATGATTAGCGTCACGGCATATATCCATACGACATTCCCTTGCATAATATGGCTCGTTGTGCCAGATAAACTTGCAGCAAACACCATCAACATACTCGTTCCGACTGCTAAATGCGGTGGGAATCTAAAGATAATGAGCATCAATGGTGTCATCAACACACCACCGCCGATACCGAACAATCCTGTAAAGAAACCAACAACAAATGTTGATACAATACCAGCAATTACGGGTACACCATATTCAAAAAATTCACCCGTCGGGCTACGATAGGTCGTCATCTGTTTCGGTTGAAACAGCTTCATCGGTTTAAATCGATCACGGAATAACAATATGAATGACACGATAATTAAAAACAGACCAAATACTAAATTAAAACTATCCAATGAGAAAAATTGACTCGTGTATGCGCCGACAAAAGCACCGGGAATGATTCCAATGAGAAATATAATCGCATTCTTAACATCGATTTGGTCGGACTTATAATAGCTAATTGTTGCGGATAATCCAGTAGCAATCAAAATAACGGATGAAGTACCAATGGCTTTTTGAGGTGTCATCATCGGCAAAATGCCAAGTTCAATTCCGAAGAAAATAAGTGACGGAACGATGATAATTCCCCCACCAATACCAACGAGTGAACCGGCGATACTTGCGATGAGCCCAATCAAAATTAACGTAATAATTTGTAGCATCTATATTCTCCTCATTCAAAAAAGTTTCATTTGACGTGGTGCCAAATCCACATATTCGATATTCAAAATATCTATTAATTTTAATGCATTCTTCGCAGCATGTCCCCCTGAATTATTGTTAAAGATCACATATACATCATCATCAACTTGATCGTCTACTGACTGAATATCGTGTGCGAATTGTGTTAATTCTTCTAAATTATAATCATACAAAAACCTCACCGCACGCCAAGCGTCATCTGTCATATCCTTTCGTGTCCAACCTTCATTGTTACGACCGTGAAATCTAAAGAACGCAGATTGTGCAGTAGTCTGTAATTCATAAGGTACATAGCCTTCTCCGACATTCGGTTCATCACATATTGCATGAATCAATTTTTGATGGTTTAAAAAGTTCAACGTATCTTGTTTAACATGTGGTAAAAACCAACTGTGATGTCTAAACTCAATGGCTACTGGCATTCCTTTAAGATTATTCCGAGCAAATATTAAATATTGAATATGTTCTGTACGACAATCAAACCATGGTGGGAATTGCATTAATACAAGACCAAGTCGTGATGATTTTACCAGTGGTTTAACAGACTCGATAAATTGATCAAATAACGCATCATATGTTAATTGTGATTCATCTAAAGTAGAATGTTGCGTCATCCGTCGCTCTGCTTTTACGATAAACTGGAACGAATCTGGTGTTTCACTCATCCATTTATACATATTTCGCTGCGGCTGAATTGCATAAAATGCAGTATCTAATTCAACAATCGGAAAAAATGATGCATAAGTTTTAAGCTTGTCACTTTTACGCATAATATCTTCATACAACAGATCATGATCTGTAAATCCACTGACACCAATTTTAATCATTTTATCACCATTTTTATTTTATCATATGTATCGACATAATTAATTTCATTCATTCCAATATGAATAATTCGTGTTAGAATAAGCTAGAGGTGAAATAGATGACAATACAATTTCTAGACATATCTTTTAAAGATGTACTCAAAAATATAACCGTTGAAATTCCTACTCACCAAATCACTGCAATTGTCGGTCCAAGTGGTGCTGGGAAATCAACATTTCTTAAACACATTAATCGATTAATATCACCCAATTCAGGTGATATTTTAATAGACGGTCAATCGATTGAATCCGTCGACATATTATCACTACGTAAGCGCGTTGGACTAGCTTTCCAAAGTGCACCAATGTTTAATGGAACGATTTATGATAACTTGAATATTCCGATGAAAATCCATCAACAACAGTTAGATAAAGATCGTGCACAGTCATTGCTTGATAAGGTTGACTTATCTCATCTATCCATCGACCAATCAATCAAAAATTTATCCGGTGGAGAAAAGCAAAAGCTTGCCATTGCGAGAACTTTAGTATTAAATCCTGACATATTATTACTTGATGAAATTACATCTAGCCTTGATGTTCATAGTGTTCAGGAGATTGAATTGTTGATTCAAAAATTAAATCAAGAAGATGATAAAACGATATTATGGATTACACATAATTTGCAACAAGCAAAACGGATGAGTCATTACACAATCGTTATGGAAGATGGAGAAGTCGTCGAAGCAGGTCCATTTGATACGTTATCACATCCATTTGTGAAAGGAGAATATTAATATGGATACATTTGCACTGATTGCATCGTATGTCTTTGTGCTAATTCCTATCATTATGAGTGTTGTACTTAAACTGGGCTTAGAGAAAGATGTCATTATTGCTGCGATTCGATCAACGATTCAGTTATTCATTGTCGGATTAATTTTGAAATATGTATTTGATAGTGAACAACTCATTTTCACATTTTTGATGGTGCTTTTAATGATTATCGCGGCAACACAGAATATTATCCAAAAAGACTCTGGTATTCAAGGGATGACGTGGAAAGTATTGACAGCTTTAATTACAGTCGAATTTTTAACGATGTCAATTTTATTATTCTTTAATATCATTCCACTGGAACCGAGATACATTATTCCAATTAGTGGGATGATGATTGGAAACTCGATGGTTTTATCATTGCTATTTTTGAATCGATTCCAAAGTGAAGTAGAACAAGGTCAAGAACAAATAGAACTCATTTTGTCATTTGGAGGCAATCCAAAACAAGCTGTCCATACTCAATTAAAGAACTCGATTAAATCTAGTATGATTCCAACCATTGAAAGTTTAAAAACAGTTGGTCTTGTACAGTTACCAGGAATGATGAGTGGTCAAATCATTGGAGGTGCTGAGCCCATTGTCGCGGTTCAATTCCAATTATTAATCATGTTCTTATTACTTACAGCTGCAACACTTAGTGCTGTCATTGTAGGATTTCTAAGTTATCCGACATTGTTTAATGATCGAATGCAATTTATTAATCTAACTTATCGAAAGGAGTCTTAATATGAAGAAGTATTTTAATTTGAACATTTTAATTTTCACTGTTTTATTTTCACTCGTGTTTAGTTATATTTTGAACATTTTTATCGGTATTCCAATTGGTATTATGTTAGGCATCTTTTTAGCTAACATTGATTTTAAATAAACATCAAAACTGCTTACTCAATGAGTAAGCAGTTTTTTTCTAATTATTAAAACTACAGTTCTACTCATTTCTACCTAATTTGTAGTCTTAAAAATTTTATTTTACGGCATCATATCCTTGTTCTTCGATAATGCCTTTAATTTGATCTAATGTAATATCATCGTCGAATTCAACACCGACTAATCCATCTTCCAAATTGACATCAACAGTATTGACACTTTCTTGTTCTAATAAAGCACCTTTTACGGCTTTCACACAATGATCACATGTCATACCTTCCACTTTAATCACTTTTTCCACATCAATCACCTCCTTTTAAAGTTTTACCCTTTTTAGTCTTAACGCATTCGTCACAACACTTACACTACTCAACGCCATTGCAAGACCTGCAATCCATGGTGCAAGGATTCCAATTGCTGCAATTGGAATTCCTAGTGTATTATACCCAAAGGCCCAAAACAAGTTTTGTTTGATATTTTTAATCGTTTCATGACTCATTTTAATCGCTTTCGGGATGAGCATCAAATCTCCACCCAGAATTGTAATATCTGCAGCTTCAATCGCAATCTCAGTTCCTGTTCCAATTGCAATCCCACTATCAGCAGTTGCAAGGGCTGGTGCATCATTGATACCATCTCCAATCATCGCGACACGTCTACCGTCGGATTGTAAATTAGATATTTTATCCGCTTTCTCTTCAGGCAACACACCTGCAATGACTTCATCTATTCCAACAGATTGGGCGATGGCTTTCGCAGTTAATTCATGATCACCCGTTAGCATAATCACATGAATGCCTTGTGTCTTCAACGTATCGATTGCTTCTTTCGCTTCATCTTTCACCGTATCTGCAACAGCGATTGATCCTACAAATTGCTGATTTATCGCGATCAGCATTTGAGTCTTCCCTTGCGATTCATAGTCAGGCAAATGCTGTTGATCAAATCCAGAGACGCCTATATGATCCATTAACTTTCGGTTCCCAATTAAAACGTGTTCACAATTAACAGATGCTTGAATACCTTTACCTGTTACTGATTCGAAATCATTCACTTCAAGCAATTCAAGATCCAATCGCTTCGCTTCTTCTACGATTGCTTTAGCTAATGGATGTTCTGAATGATTCTCGGCACTCGCAACGAGTTGTAATGTATTATGATCAATATCTAGGTTTGTCACGACTGGCTTTCCGTTTGTAATCGTTCCTGTCTTGTCTAATACAATTGTATCTATAGAATGTAAGTTCTCTAGATGTTCGCCACCTTTAAACAAAATGCCTGCTTCAGCTGCTTTCCCTGTCCCCACCATGATCGATGTAGGCGTTGCAAGTCCTAATGCACATGGACATGCAATTACAAGGACTGATATTGCAGCGACAAGTGCGGGTTCAAATTGTCCTGAATTGACAACAAAATACCATATGATAAATGTCATCACTGCAATCCCAATGACAATCGGTACAAAGTATCCAGAAATCACATCCGCTAATCGTTGAATATTTGCCTTAGAACCTTGTGCATCCTCGACAACTTTAACGATTGAAGCAAGTGCTGTGTCTTGACCGACCTTTGTTGCACGAAGTTCAACACGACCAGACTGATTGATCGTTGCACCAATTAACTCATCATCTACACCTTTCTCAATCGGTAATGATTCTCCGGTTAACATCGATTCATCGACAACCGTTTCTCCATTTACAATAATACCATCGACAGGTATTTTCTCTCCGGGTTTAATGATCAACCGATCTCCTTCGACCACTTCATCTACGCCAATCATCATTTCTTGACCATCACGTATCACACGTGCATCTTTCGCCTGTAGATTTAATAAACTTGTTAATGCATTCGATGTTTGAGTTTTCGCACGGGCTTCTAAATATTTACCGAATAAAATTAACGTAATCAACACGGCACTTGTTTCAAAGTACAAGTGCGGTGTATATCCATCAATCATGACATACTTTATTGTTTCATAGATGCTGTAAAAGTATGCTGCACTTGTACCGAGTGCAACGAGTACATCCATATTCGCGCCACCTGTACGCAAGTTTTTGTATGCACCGACATAAAATTGCCATCCGATAATAAACTGAACTGGTGTCGCAAATACCAATTGAAACCATGGATTCATAAAAATACTTGGTAAGTGCACATTAAACAAATGAACAAGCATCGTGAGTAATAGAGGGAATGATAATAGTGCTGAAATCAGTACTTTATTGCGCTTTCTCTTCAATGACTTGAGTTTACGATCTGAGTCATCATGAGCTTGTTCTATAGGTGTTGCATCATACCCTAACGATTGAATTCGTTCAATGATCGTTGCCGTATTTGTCGTATTCGTATAATAATTAATCGTCGCTTTCTCAGTCGATAGATTGACGACTGCTTCTTTAATCGTCGAATCTTTATTCAATACTTTCTCAATACGATTCGAACATGCTGCACACGTCATCTGATGTACATTTAACTCTAACTCTGTCGTTTGTACGTTATACCCTAATTTTTGTACAGTTTGAACCGCCTGTTCAAGTGTTGCATCTTCGGTCAATTCAACCATGGCTTTTTCGGTCGATAAATTAACTTGCGCATCCATGCCTTGTTGTTTATTCAACATCTTTTCAATTCTATTCGAACACGCTGCACACGTCATCCCTTCAATATTTAACGTATAAGCTTCACTCATTGATTTCACACCTTCCTATTTGTTGAATTGTTTCAATACCGTCATGAGTTCTTGAATACTCTCATCACCTTCACCATTCTGGATCGCATGCGTTACACAGTGTTGAATATGCTTCTCTGTCACTTGGAATCCAACATTTTTTAGTGCGGATTGAATGGCACTCAGCTGGATTAAAATATCAATACAATAACGGTCATCTTCGACCATTTTCTGCACACCACGAACTTGTCCTTCAATACGTTTCAATCGATTTAATGTTCTTTGAATATCTTCCTTAGGCGTCTCAGTCACTGGTGCATCTCTTAATGTTTCATCACACTTCATAAAATACCCCCATCACGTATTATTTATATTTTTATAATACCCTATATAGGTATTATTGTCAAGAAAAAAAGACCATACTAATATGTATGGTCCTCGCCTTGTATAAATTGAAGTTCATAAATCTCTTTGTCATTGAATGAATAGAAGTTATCAATTCTCGCATTAAAATCAACTGTTTTAGTTTTTTTACTCAAGTAATTATTATAATCAATACGAACTCTTAGCTTTGTTTTGTAGAATTGGTTTTTCAACGCATGTTCTAATTCTTCGTATACGCCTTGGTTAATCGGTAATAAATACGCATCATTACTCGGTAAAATATTCAAATATTTATTTTGTAATTCATTCTCACCATCAATATACATTGAGATACTTACGTTCCGTGCAGCACCACCACCCATATTGGATAGCTTAATATAATCAACAAACCGTTGCGGGTTATCTTCATTCGCATTTTTTAACTTTAATTCACCATCGACGTCTTCAAGAATTGTTTGGTTGAACCCAATCGACGGCATATATGATATTCTCATTTGAAAAATTTGAATCGATACAGAAATAAAATAAATCGTTGCCATAATAAATGTTCCAATCGAACCGATTGCACTGATCCAATCAATCATCGTAGCTCATCCTTTCATCCATATTAACGTATTCCACATTTAATCTATGATAAAACAAAAAGACCAGCCTCAGCTGGTCTTTCATTAAGGGTATAGGATAGTATTATCCTATAGATCCTTCCATTTCAAATTTGATTAATCGGTTCATCTCAACCGCGTATTCCATTGGTAACTCTTTCGTGAATGGTTCGATGAAGCCCATAACAATCATTTCTGTCGCTTCTTCTTCACCAATTCCACGGCTCATTAAGTAGAATAATTGCTCTTCTGATACTTTAGACACTTTCGCTTCGTGTTCTAATGAGATGTTGTCATTTAGAATTTCATTATATGGAATTGTATCTGAAGTTGATTCATTATCCATAATTAACGTATCACATTCAATGTTAGAGCGTGCACCTTCTGCTTTACGTCCGAAGTGAACGATACCACGGTAACTTACTTTACCACCATTTTTCGAGATCGACTTCGATACAATCGTAGAAGATGTATTTGGTGCTAAGTGAATCATTTTGGCACCAGCATCTTGATGTTGACCTTTACTTGCTAAGGCAATAGATAATGTCATACCACGTGCACCTTCACCCATTAATAGGCATGATGGATATTTCATCGTTAATTTAGAACCGATATTTCCATCAACCCATTCCATTGTACCGTTTTCTAATACTTTAGTACGTTTTGTCACTAAGTTATAAACATTGTTTGCCCAGTTTTGGATTGTTGTATAACGACAATACGCATCTTTTTTAACGATAATCTCAACAACTGCTGAGTGTAATGAATTTGTCGTATAGACCGGTGCTGTACATCCTTCGACATAATGTACGCTTGCCCCTTCATCGACGATAATTAATGTACGTTCAAATTGACCCATGTTTTCAGAGTTAATTCTGAAGTATGCTTGTAATGGTGTATCAAGCTTCACGCCTGGTGGGCAATAAATAAATGATCCACCTGACCATACTGCTGAATTCAACGCTGCAAACTTATTATCAGATGAAGGAATAACGCTTGCCCAGTGTTCTTTGAATAACTCTTCGTTTTCACGAAGTGCTGAATCAGTATCTTTAAAGATGACACCTTTATCTTCTAAATCTTGCTCCATATTGTGATACACAACTTCTGATTCATATTGTGCTGATACCCCAGCTAAGTATTTTTGCTCAGCTTCTGGGATTCCTAATTTATCAAATGTTTGCTTAATTTCCTCTGGTACTTCGTCCCATGAACGTTCCGCACGATCACTTGGTTTAACGTAGTACGTAATTTCATCAAAGTTCAATTCTGATAAATCGCCACCCCACATTGGCATTGGCATTTTATAAAATTGGTCTAATGATTTCAATCTGAAATCTAACATCCATTGTGGTTCTTCTTTCATCTCTGAAATTTTGCGAACGATATCTTCAGTTAATCCACGTTCCGATCTAAATAATGATACGTCTTCATCGTGGAAACCATATTTATAATCTCCTACATCTGGTGCTTGTTTAGCCATTTAAATCACTCCTCTTCATTTTCTGTGCCTTTTTCAAGGGCTTTCCATGCTAATGTTGCACATTTAATTCTCGCTGGGAATTGTGATACACCACTCAGTGCCTCTATATCTCCCATATCCTCTGTGATTTCGTAATCTTCTCCAAGCATCATGTTAGAAAATTGTTGACTCATCTCTAATGCACGTTCAACAGTTTGACCCTTCACCGTTTCGGTCATCATCGATGCACTTGACATCGAGATAGAACAGCCTTCGCCATCAAACTTTGCATCTTCTATAATATCATCTTTAACATTCATTGTAAGGCGAATGCTATCACCACATGTCGGATTATTCAAATCAACAGTCAAAGTTCCATCATCAATTTGCCCTTTATTACGTGGATTCTTATAATGATCCATAATCACCGAACGATACAATTGGTCTAAGTTTCCCATACTCATGCGAAAAACTCCTTCGTCTTCTTTAATGCTTCAACAAACGTGTCAATCTCTTCTTTCGTATTGTATAAATAGAAGCTTGCACGTGCTGTTGACGATACGTTCAACCATTTCATTAACGGTTGCGCACAATGATGGCCTGCTCGAACAGCAATCCCTTCGGTATCTAACACGGTCGCTAAATCATGAGGATGCACTCCGTCTAAATTGAATGTAATCAGACCAGCACGTTCATCTTTACCCGGCCCGTAAATTTCCAATCCATCGATTGCAGCCATTTGGTCGTATGCATATCGTACGAGCTCTGTTTCATGCTGATGAATGTCATCCATACCGATTTCATTTAAATAATCAATCGCGGCATGAAGTCCTATCGCTTCGGCAATCATTGGTGTGCCTGCTTCGAATTTAACAGGTAAGTCAGTCCATGTCGATTCATGCAATCCAACATAGTCTATCATATCTCCACCGTATTCTATCGGTTGCATTTTATTTAAGATTGATTTCTTACCATATAATACACCGATGCCTGTTGGTCCGAGCATTTTATGACTACTAAATGCATAGAAGTCACAGTCCAGTGCTTGAACGTCGACCTTCATATGTGGCACACCTTGTGCACCATCAACAAGTATATATGCTCCATGCTCATGTGCAATCTGTGCTACCGTCTTCACGTCATTGATTGTTCCAAGGACATTCGATACGTGCGTAATTGCGACGAGTTTCGTTTGATCTGTAATCGTCTCTTCCATCGCTTGTTTCGTAATCGTACCATCCTCACTTAAAGGGATGAACTTTAACTTGGCATTCGTACGAATCGCAAGTTGTTGCCAAGGGACAAAATTTGCATGGTGCTCCATTTCAGTGATGACAATCTCATCACCAGCTTCAATGAAGTCACGTTCATAGCTTGATGCAACAAGATTAATCGCAGCTGTCGTACCTCTAGTAAAAACAATTTCACCGAAATGCTTTGCGTTAATAAATTGTTGAACTGCCGTTCTCGCATTTTCATAGCCATCTGTCGCTTTCGTTCCGAGTGTGTGCACACCACGGTGAACATTCGAGTTATATTGTAAATAATAGTCGCTCATACGGTCGATGACTGCTGTTGGACTCTGACTCGTCGCTGACGTATCTAAATAGACCAGTGGATGGTTATTCACTTGTTGGTCTAGAATTTTGAAGTCTTGACGTATTTTATTAATATCCATCAACTCATCCTAACTTTTATGACTTACGATAATACTTTTTGTTCAATGACTTCTCTTAATTGTTTTTGAACACTTTCAATCGGTAATTCACGAACGACTGGGTCTAAGAATCCATGAATGACTAAACGTTCTGCTTCTTCTTGTGAAATTCCACGGCTCATTAAGTAGAATAACTGCATTGGATCGACACGACCAACACTTGCTGCGTGACCTGCAGTAACATCATCTTCATCGATTAATAAGATTGGGTTCGCATCGCCACGTGCTTTCTCACTGAGCATTAATACACGCGATTCTTGTTGTGCATCACTGCCTGATGCTGCTTTCTTAATGTATCCAACACCGTTAAATATAGAACTTGCAGCATCTTTCATCACACCATGTTTTAAAATATGTCCTATACTATCCTTACCGTAATGAATGATTTGAGTTGTAAAGTTCAACTTCTGTTCTCCACGACCAACGACAACTGTCTTCAAGTCACTTGAACTGTTATCACCCATTAAGTATGTTGTATTATCATTAATCGTATCGCCATCGTTCATTAAACCTAACGCCCAGTCTATGACTGCATCACGTGCTGCTACACCACGACGATTCACATAGCCTGTAAATCCTTCTGTTAAGAAATCAACAGCGCCATAAGTCACTTGTGCGTTGTCTTTAGCGATGACTTCGCTGACAACGTTTAATTGTCCATTAGAACGATCTACTGTTGAGATATAGTTCTCAACGTAAGTGACTTGTGCACTTTCTTCTGCAACAATTAATACGTGGTTGTATAATGATGCGTGCTCATCGTCGTGAATTGTCACCATTTGAATTGGCTCTTTCACTTCAACATTTTTCGGTACGTATAAGAATAAACCACCGTTCATTAATGCTGCATGCAACGCTGTTAACTTGTTGTCATCAACTTTCACACCGTCTTGCATGAAGTATTTCTGAACAAGCTCAGAATGTTCTGTCACCGCAGTTTTGATATCTTGTAAAATGACCCCTTGATTGATGAGTTCATCATCTAATTGAAGGTAAGCTTTCGTATTGTTATGTTGTACGTAAATATTTTTAACCGATTCGATGTCGATTAATTGCTTAGCATCTTCTGGTAAATCATTTAATGAATCGAATGATTCACCGTCAACGTTTAAAGATTCAATGTTGAAGAAGTTCCATTTATCTAATTTTGTTTTGTCTGCTTTTGGCATATCTAATGTTGCGACTTTATCCATCGCAGTTGTACGGATATCCATTAACCATTGTGGATCATTTAAAGATTTGGCAAATGATTCCACATCTGATTTTGTCACCGTTAATTCGCTAATCGATGTCATACTAATTCCTCCTATACTGTTAAATTGACTTACTATTCTACTGATGCATCTTCAATATTTAATTCTTCTTTGATCCACTCATAACCTTCAGCTTCTAAACGCTCTGCAAGCTCTTTACCACCTGATTTCACGATACGACCATTCATCATAACATGAACGAAGTCTGGTGTAATATAGTTTAATAAACGTTGATAGTGAGTGATCATTAAGCATCCGAAGTCTTCACCGCGTAATTTATTGATGCCTTTAGATACAACTTTCAATGCATCGATATCAAGACCTGAGTCAATTTCGTCTAGGATTGCAAATTTAGGCTCTAACATCATTAATTGAAGAATCTCGTTACGCTTCTTCTCTCCACCAGAGAATCCTTCGTTTAAGTAACGTTGCGCCATGTCTAAATCCATTTCCAAAAATTCCATGTTTTTATCTAATTTCTTAATGAATTGCATTAAGTTAATTTCGTTACCTTCTTCGCGTTGTGCATTCATCGCTGAACGTAAGAAGTCAGAGTTAGTTACCCCTGAAATTTCAGAAGGGTATTGCATCGCTAAGAATAAACCAGCTTGCGCTCTTTCATCAACTTCCATTTCTAAAACGTTCTCTCCGTCTAAATATACTTCACCTTGAGTGATTTCATAACGAGGGTGGCCCATAATTGCTTGAGCAAGTGTTGATTTACCTGTACCGTTAGGACCCATAACCGCATGAATCTCACCTTGGTTTACTGTTAAGTCGACACCTTTCAAAATTTCCTTGTCATCAATTGATACGTGTAACCCTTTAATTTCTAATGTTGAACCCATATCTATACCTCCACTATTATAATATATTCAATATTGTTTAATCGCACGTCACTATTTTATAATAATTATAATCTAGAGTCAAAACGTGTTTAAACATTTATATTCATTATATCGAATTTTAACGTTAATTAAAACTATTAATCATTATCTAATTTCCCTTAATAAAAAATATGTGTGTATTCATGGCTCCATGAATACACACCTAAAAAACCTATTAGCATAGCGTCAATAAAAAATTTCATTTACATTATTTCATTCTCATTTAGATAGAAAGTTCACGATATTAACCACGCCTTCCATCTTCGTCATAAATTCTACATATTCACCATTTTCAAAACGCATCAAAATTGGAACCGATTGAATCTCTTTGGATTGAGTCCATTGTGGCACGTAATTCAAATTCACTTTAATGATCGGCACGTCACGAACGTCTAATGCAATGTTTAACATGCGTTCAGCCATTTGACATGTTCCACACATTGAAGTATAGCCAAAGATAAAACATGTTGAATTAGATTGAATATGCGTTAATATATCGCTCAATTGTCTCGTGTCGTTCATGATACTTAAACTTTCCTTTCCAAACAAAACCTGTATCTACATAGAATTCATGTCGCATTAATACATTCGCCAAGTAATCCCTTGGACAACGACCGACTTCTGTAAACTTAGGATCAATATATATATGTGTTGATTCACTTAAATGCTTTTTGAACCATTTACGAATTTTGCGTCCTTCAGAGTCCGCATCGGATAAAATATAAACTTGTCTATCATATAACTCTTCGATCATCGCATCTAACTTTGCAACACCCATCGTACCATTCGTACATATAATGTCTACTGGTTCTAACAATACTTCTTCTACTCTTCTTTTGTCGGATTTCCCTTCAACAATTAGTACTTTATTTACAATACTCACTGCTTAATCACCCTTTATATAGAATTTTGAAGCGGATATAACAAAGACTCTAGATACACTCTAGAGTCTTATATTATTATTCATTTGTCATCTCTTTGTATTCAGCAGCAGACATTAATGCATCGATTTCTTCTTGCTTGAAATTAGATACTTGTACAATCCATGCTTTATCATAAGGTGATTCATTCACGAATTCAGGACTATCTTCTAATTCTTCATTGATTGCAACAACTTCACCAGAAATTGGAGCATATAATTCAGAAACAGTTTTAACAGATTCAACGTTACCAAATGACTCTTCTTTTTCTATAGAGTCGCCAATCTCTGGTAATTCAACGAATACGATATCACCAAGCTCTGATTGAGCGAAGTGAGTAATACCGATATACGCTTTATCTCCGTCAACTTTAACCCATTCGTGTTCTTTAGAGTATTTTAATTCCTCAGGTGTATTCATACTAAACCCCTCCATCAAATATCCTTATGTACTACAATTTTATTGTGACATTAAAAATATCAACTTGCAACTTTTTTAACTATTGATTCAACCATTTATTTGTAAATTCAGACTCTTTAAATCCGAACGATGCTTGCTCACCATCATAGACAAACGGACGCTTAATTAACATCCCATCGCTCGCCATCAGTTTCAACACATCCGTCATCGCCATATCGCTTAACTTCTCTTTCAAGCCTAATTCTTTATATGAATTGCCACGTTTATTCAACATTTGATCTAGATCAACATCATCTAACCCAATGACATGCGTTAATACATCCATCGTCGGTGGGTTTTCACGAATGTCAATTCGCTCATAAGGGATATCATGATCATCTAATGTTTTGATCGCCTTCTTACATGTACTACAAGACTTTAATTCGTATACTTTTAACATCATTATCAATCCTTTCATTTGTCAAAACTTTATTTTAATTATAAACTATTCAACAGAAAATCAAAAATTTTAAATGATGGAGGGAAACAAAATGAAAGAGATTAAAGAATTAAGTCAATTTAACGACATCATTCAATCAGAACAACCTGTCATCATTAAGTTCTATGCAACATGGTGCCCAGATTGCACAGTATTAAATAACTTTATCGGACCTGTTGTAGAACAATATAATGACTACGAATGGTATGAAGTGAATCGCGATGAACTGATGGAACCAGCTCAAGATTATGAAGTGATGGGGATTCCAAGTTTATTAATCTTCAAAGACGGAGACAAAATCGCTCATTTACATTCACGCGATGCCAAAACGAAAGAACAAGTTGAAACATTTTTACAAGCACACTTGTAATATGACGAAAAACGAGCGATGCAAAGTTTGCATCGCTCGTTTTTGTTGTGTCGTTTCGTATTCCATCTACAACTCCATCAATTTTGTTGATGGAATTCAACACATTATCACCACGTCTCAACGATATCATCATACCCATTAGAACGTTCTGAACTGTTATCATCATTGACATCCATCAAATACAACTCTGCAATGATCTCTTGATCACTTGAGATATTCATCATTTGATAATACTCTGGCGTGAACATGTAACCTGGTGTATGCCAACATGTTCCAACGGCTTCAGCGTGTAGCAAAAGCATTAAGTTTTGCATAAACGCACCACCAGCCATCAAATTCTCATGATGTTGCTTCTGACGTACATCGCGATCAACTGATACAACTAAAATCCCACCGAGCATTGATAGCTTCGATGCATGATTACGCTTCTTCTGTTCATCGCCTTTGAATGCGATATCTCCAACTTGTTCAGCATATTGTTCCAACTGTTCTTTTTGGACATACTTTATATGCCAAGGTTCACGTACACCATGATTCGGTGCATATATTGCTGAATTAATCGCCTGTTTAACGACGTCAACGTCAATCGTTGACTCTCCAAATATCTTGATACTTCTTCTATTTAAAATTGCGTCTTTAAGATTCATGTTGACTCCCCTCATACATTTCCAATTGATTCTTTAATATATCGACGTGTAGTTGTCCTGGTGCAGCACTTTCTGTAATCGCTCCAAATGTAATACAAGAACCGAAGACACCGCCTGCTATTCGACTAATTTTGCCGAGTTCAGACATTGAAATCCCTACGATATATTGTGATACTTGTTGTTTTGCTTCAAAGACCGCTTGCAATAAAACTAGGACGTCATGACCTGTTTCAGGCATGACAGCAACTTTCAAAATGTCACCACCCATTTCTTGCATCGACGTATAAATTGCCATTAATTCTTTGAACTTCGGTGTGTATTCAAAGTTATGATAACTTAACACGACACCTACTGCTTCACTTTGACTTAAATCGATCAAAGGTTTCACGATATCATCATACATGAGCATCTCAATATCAACAAGCTCAATGGCAGGGTGCTGTATTGCACGTTGTAGTAATTCGAAATATTCATCACTACTATAATCGCCATGACCTCCTTGACCTTTCGTTCTATATGTAAATAGAATCGGAATACCATTCAATTCTTCTTGCAATGCCGTCAAAAATTGTTCTAAATTCGCTAACGTCTCATCACTAAAATAGTCTGCACGAAGTTCTACAATATCTACATATCTATGACTGCTTAATATATCTTTTATTTGTCTTGATAGTTTTTCTAAATTTTCTCCAAGAAGTGACACAACAATTTTCGAATGTCCTTCTCCGATGTGGAGCTTTGGATTTAGCATACATTTCACCTCATTTTTACACTATATCATAAATCGATTTAATATGGATATCGATATTCATTTCTGAAAATTGACCATATTCAAAAAATGGTAGAATGATAATAATAAACGTCAAAAGGAGGTTAACATGTTCAAATATAGTCGAACGTTTTATAAGTTATTATCGTTTGATTTACTCTCTAAACTTGGGTCTAGTATCTTTATGTTCGGCGCCACACTATACATATATGACGTGACTCAATCGGTATTTGCATACACGATTGTACTCGCAATTTCTATGCTTGTTGGGACGTTAGCCCAACCGTTCATTGGATACATATCTGATTTTTTAAACAACCAAAAGATTATCACGATCAGTCAAACGGTCAGTGTACTATCGTTAATTCTTTATCTCATATGGCCATCTCCACATTTCATCTTGTTGGCCATTGTGATTACCCTTTTAAATTTAATCGACTCGATCATTCAGAACAGTATTTTAACGAGTATGAAGCGGATCCTCTACGAAGATGAAGTCAATGTCATTATTCCACTTCGACAATCGATTATGACAGGTGTTAATATTTTATCTCCGATTGTCGGTGGCTTCATGTTCGCGTTTGTTCCATTCAAACTGTTTGTCATTACCGTGTTGATTACGGAATGTATATCGATGATTCTCATATTATTGATTAATTTTAAACATGATGAGAAACAATCACAAATCCAACCATCTCAGTCCATGTTCAAAGAAATTAAAGCAGGGTTTCAATATGTATTAAAGCATAAAGTCATTCGCGCAATGCTCGTCATCGCTATGACTGCGAATTTATTATTCAGTTCAGTCACTGCGGGTATTCCGAAAATATTTATGGAAGACTTCTCACTCGGAGCACATCGACTCGGAATCGTTGAAGGAAGTTTAATGACGGGAATGTTTATTGGCGGTTTGGTTGTGAGCAAAATCTCAAAGCAACTGAAGTTAAAAAATTCACTTGTCGGTGGGCAATTTGTCGTCGCTTTGGTACTTGTATCCTTTAGTTTTCCTTATTTTATTTCAATGAATGTGACATTGATGACGATAGTATATGCAATCATTACATTCATATTAGGACTCACGATGGTTGTACAAAATACACCGTTCCAAATTTATTTACACAATCAAGTTGAAGAGCATATGAAAGGTCGTATGTTTAGTGTCGTATCGATGATTGCAATGTTCGTCATTCCGTTAGGATTAATCGCTTTCGGTATGCTTTACACGTATATTCCTCTTCATTATGTATTGTTCGGTGCGAGTGGATTACTCATTTTAAGCATTCTATTATTTGGACATCAAGTACCAAACATATACCCAAGCAATGAAGAGTGATTTAAGTCTACAGTTTTATCTTCTTACATCAATTCTGTAGTCTTATTTTACAAAAATAAGGACTAGACATCTGGATGTCTAGTCCTTATCATTATTTATCGAACATCTTCTAATTCAGCTTCATGTTGTTCAAAATAATCAACGACGTAAGAACAAACGGGTTGAATCTTATATCCGTGCTCACGAGCATATTCAATTAATGCTTCAACGAGCGCTTTTGCAATCCCTTCACCACGTCGATTCGGTGATACATAAGTATGCGTTGCGATTAACGTTTGATCTTTTACTTCATAATCAAGCTCTGCTTCACGTTCTGACTCTGTCCCGATGTAAAATTTACGATCGATATGCTGTATATTTAAATCGTTCATCTTTATCCCTCACTCTCTGCAAATGACTTAATCTTTTCACCAATTTGATCGCGTACAGTTTGGAACAATGTCCAGTCGCCACCGGCTGGGTCTTGGAATCCCCAATGTTCAGTTCGAACATGTGATGGTGTAATTGGACACACGTCTTTCGCATGATCGCATAGTGTAACGACTAAGTCTGCGTTATTTAAAATTTCAGGGTCAATGACACTAGACTCATGATCAGTAATATCAATCCCTACTTCATTCATTGCTTTAACCGCATTCGGATTGACGCCGTGTGCTTCAATCCCTGCAGAATAAACATCCCAATCTGGTAAGTATTTTTTACCAAATCCTTCAGCTATTTGTGAACGACAAGAATTGCCTGTGCATAAGAAATATATTGTTTTCGTCATACAATCACCTTCTCTTTATGATAATTTCATCTTACAATGGATGACGATCATTCAACAGTTAAATGCTCAAATTGAGTCATATACAATGCATAGTATCGTCCTTTTAAGTTCATCAATTCGTCGTGTGTGCCTTGTTCGACAATACGACCTTCTTCGATATATAAAATACGGTCAACACCTTTAATCGTTGAAAGTCGGTGTGCGATGACGAGCGACGTACGGCCTTTTGCTAATAAATCGAATGCTTGTTGAATTTTATGCTCCGTTGCAACGTCTAATGCACTCGTCGCTTCATCTAATATAATAATTGGTGGATTTTTTATAAACATTCTTGCAATCGACACACGTTGTTTCTGACCACCGGATAATTTCGTCCCGCGTTCTCCTACGATTGTGTCTAACCCTTCTTCCAATCCATCAACAAACGATTTTAACTGGGCATATTCGACAGCCTTCATAATGTCAGAATCATCAACATCTGGATGCCCATAGGCGATGTTCTCTCGTAAAGTCCCAGCGAATAAAAATACATCTTGTTGAACGATTCCAATATACGAACGAAGCGATTTCAACGTAAACCGCTCTAGCGATGTACCGTTAATGCGTATGTCTCCACTTGATGGTGCATAAAATCTTGGAAGCAATGAACAGATGGTAGACTTCCCGCCACCACTTGGTCCAACGAGTGCAATTTGTTCACCATGTTTAATCTTAAATGAAATATCATTCAACACATGCTGCTCGTCATACTTAAATTGTACGTGATCATATTCAATCGTTTCAATTTCACCCGTCAGCTCTATAGCCCCATCGCAATCTTGAATTTCAGGTTCAATCTCCATGATTTCTCTAAAATTACTAAACCCTGCGTATCCTTTTGGAAACATCTCTATCATCAAATTGATTGCACGAAGTGGTTCAAACAATACATTCGTAATCATGATGAACGCAACAAATCCACCATAAGATAATTCACCGTGCAACACGTAATAACTCCCTAAAATGAGTACAATGATTAATGTCGCTTTCTGCGAAATATGTGATATCGTCGTATTCCAACTCATAAAATTATAGGCCTTTAACTTCGTCTGTCGAAATGCGTCATTCGTCTCTTTAAATTGCTCTAATTCATATTTCTCATTCGTAAACGCTTGTACAAGTCGAATCCCACCGATATTATCGCTGATCACTTCGTTGAATCGACTAACATTTTTAAACAACGCCTTAAACGCACGGCCCATCTTTTGATTAAAAAATATCGTCACAAAGAAGATGATTGGAATGATGGTGAAAGTCACTAGTGCAAGCTTTACATCAATCGTCAATAATATGACGAAGGCACCCAACAACGTCATTAATGCCACGAATAAATCTTCTGGACCGTGATGTGCAACTTCACCGATATCCATTAAATCATTCGTTAACCGTCCGATAAGTTTACCCGTCTTATTTTTATCATAGAAACTGAAATTCAGTTTCTGTAAATGTGAATACAATTCATTTCGAATATCTCGTTCAATATTCGTCCCGAGCATATGCCCCCAATATGTCACAATAAACTTAAATACACCTTCGATCAAATAGACAATTAATAAACTGATCGCCGCAATGACAATCCACTTCCAATCTTCTGTTGGTAATAGTTCATCAATAAATATACTCGTCATGAGCGGAAATAATAACTCCAGCAATCCGACGAGCACTGCTGAACCAAAGTCTAATAGAAATAATTTTTTATAAGGCAAATAATACTTCATAAATTCCTTTAACATTGAACAACCTCCACGAAAAGACCTCACATCCTATTGCTTATTATACAATAGGATGTGAGGTCTTTGATATAAATTATTGTTCTGCGTAAATTACCGCACCATCATACTTTTGATCGATGAATTTCTCAACGTCTTCAGACTGTAACGCATCTACTAACGCTTTAATCTTATCGTCGTCTTTATGTCCTTCTTGAACAGCGATAAAGTTTACGTAAGGATTATCTTCTGGTTTCTCTAATTCGATTGAGTCATTCTTCGGACTTAACCCTTGTTCTAACGCGAAGTTAGAATTAATAATCACCGCATCTCCTTCGTCATTATCATAAGACTTCGGTAAGAATTCAGCCGCTTGTTTGTTGTTGAATTTGATGTTCTTTTTGTTTTCTTTAATATCATCAAATGTCGCATCTTTTAATTCAACACCGTCTTTTAATGTAATCAATCCAGCCTCTACGAAGAATCCTAAGAAACGACCTTCCTCTGCTGGATTATTCGATACGAACACTTCAGCACCTTCTGGTAAATCTTCTAATGAGTCATATTTCTTAGAATAGACCGCCATTGGTTCAAGGTGTACATTCCCAGCAACTTCAATCTTATATCCTTTGTTTTCTTTTTCTTTCTCTAAGTACGGTGTATGTTGGAAATAGTTCGCATCTATTTCTCCGGCATCTAATAACTTATTCGGTGTCGTATAATCATTAATTATCTTAATATCTAATTCGTAGCCTTGTTCTTCAAGGACCGGCTTTACTTGTTCTAAAATTTCAGCATGAGGTGCCGGTGATGCACCAACCGTAATCTTTTTATCCTCTTTATTCCCGCTGTCACTTTGCTGTCCACTGTCTTTACTATCTTCATTGCTACACGCTCCCAATACGAATACAATAGTCAATGTTGCGATTAAATAAATAATTTTTTTCATTTCAAATGCCTCCAATATTTTTTATAATGATTAAATTTTATGCTATATCTTTACTACTTACTAACTTACCTCTTATCGACGCGTCGTGCTAACAAGTCTCCTGTCCATTGAATGATAAAGACGATGATCAAGATGAAAATCGTCGACACCCAAATGACGTCGTTTTGGTTCCTTGTAAATCCGACTAAATATGCTAAATTTCCTAATCCACCGGCGCCAATAACACCCGCAACGGCTGTCGAACCGACAAGGGCAATGGCTGTGACGGTAATGCCAGAGATTAACGCTGGTAATGATTCACGAATGAGGACATTCCATATAATCGATCGTGTTGTCGCACCCATCGACTCAGCCGCTTCTATAACGCCTTTATCAATCTCTTTTAATGCAATCTCGACCAGTCTTGCATAGAACGGTGATGCGCCAATGATTAACGCAGGTAAAGCCCCTGTTGGACCACTAATCGTCCCGAGTAATAAACTCGTAAATGGTATCAAGATTAAGATTAAGATGATAAATGGAATCGCTCTAAACAAGTTCACAATAAATGAAACAATACTATAGAACACTCGACTAACACGATCTTCTCTTGTCGACGTTAAGAACAGTAACAATCCGAGGATAATACCGAATATAAACGCAAAAAATGTCGACACGACCGTCATATATAACGTCTCATATACAGCAACCCAAACATCATCCCATCTCACATTTGGCATCGTGACAATTTCTACAATAATATCTTTAAAACTCTTATTCATCGATAACCACCTCGATTTCTACATGACGTGATTTTAAATCTCTTCGAATGACTTCGAAGTCAAAGCCACCAGGTGGTAAAAATTGAACGAGCAACGAACCATAAGCCCCATCGCGACCGTACTTCATATTTGCTTGCAAAATATTCACCTCAATATCGTACGCCTTCGTTAAATAACTCACGATCGGCTCTGTCGTCGACTCTCCGATAAACTTCAACCGATAAATATGATACATCTGTTCATCGATTAACTGCTCGATCACACCACCATCATCATCGATATCTTCTTTGATGAACTCCTTCGTCACAGCGTGTTTAGGCGATTCGAACACATCACGCACAGGACCTACTTCAATAATCTCACCATGCTCCATCACCGCCACCTCGTCACAAATTTTACGAATGACGTGCATCTCATGGGTGATCAGCACGATCGTTAACTGCTCCTCTTCTTTCAATCGAACGAGTAAATCAAGAATCTCATCCGTCGTCCTAGGATCTAGAGCACTCGTCGCCTCATCACAAAGCAATACCGAAGGACCATTCGCCAGCGCACGCGCAATCCCAACACGTTGTTTCTGACCCCCAGATAATTGGCTCGGATAATACGACTCACGACCACTCAACCCAACACGCTCAACAAGCTCAAGTGCCCGCACACGAGCCTCTTTCTTGTTCACCCCAGCAATCTCTAACGGATACATAATATTCTGTAATACCGTTCTAGACCATAATAAATTGAAATGCTGGAACACCATCGATACCTTCTCACGCTTCTTACGAAGCGCCTTAGGCGATAATTTCGACATCGAATCATCACCAATCACGACCTCACCACTCGACGGGGATTCAAGCTGGTTGAACATTCGAATCAATGTACTCTTACCAGCCCCAGAAAAACCAATCACCCCAAAGATAGAACCCTCACGAATCGTCAAATTCACATCACGCACCGCCGTAATATCTTCACCACGGACGTTGAACACTTTGGATATATTTTTTAACTCAATCATATGACACCTACCTCTTGATCAAATTCACTTAATAGATTATTGATGAACCTAATATAAACAATACACATCCAGAGTGAATATACGGATTAACGGTTTAGCAGAATAAAAGGAAGCCAAGGTAAAGCGGAAGAGAAAGTAAACTAAAAAAGCTTTCTCTTATATAAAGAGAAAGCGATACGATCATACTTTCTCTCATCTTCATAAGTCATTAAGCTTATTGTGAATTGGCACCTTGTCATTTAAGACGGTTGCCGGGCTTCAAAGGGCACATCCCTCCACCACTCTGGATAAGAGTTGTTTTATTAAGTTGTTTATAATGATAACACCATCGTTTTTAGAATGCAACAACTATTTTATATTTTCTAATAAATTAGAATTCACATAATTACTAAAAGAAATTACGCAATCACACACGTACAAGATGAACTATTTCTTTGATATAATAAGATCAAATAAGGGGGTATATCATGAAGAAATATGTAAAAGTCGTAGGCGCTGTCATTGAAAAAGATGAGAAAATACTCTGCGCACAACGAAACGGTGAGAAGTCTTTACCGAATATGTGGGAGTTTCCAGGTGGGAAGATTGAAGACGGTGAATTGCCAGAAGCGGCGTTGAAGCGGGAGTTAATGGAAGAGATGGATTGTGAGATTAATGTGTTGGATAAGATTGTGACAACAGTGTATGAGTATGATTTTGCGACGATAGAACTCACGACGTATTATGCTGAGATGGTGAGTGATTCGATTGTGTTGCGTGAGCATCAGGATATGAAGTGGTTGTCTAGAGATGAGTTGGACTCAGTAGAATGGGCCCCAGCAGATATTGAGGCGATTGAGAAGATAAAAAATGGAATATAAAACGTTAAAACCGCAATTAATAAAACATCAATTGCGGTTTCCATTTCGTATAATAATCTTTCTATTCATTAAGTATTCTATACCTTCTAATTTCGTTAGAAGTAAATGCAATGACAGTACTTAAAAAATATAATATTGCAGCGAATACAAATATCCACTGAACACCAAATATATCTGCCATGTAACTACCGAGTAACAACCAAATGATATAACTGCCAAAGATTAAAGTATTAATTGTTGAATAAACACTCGATTGTATATCCAATGGAATCTCAGTTTGTAAAATAGACTTTTGGACAGTCTCGCGAATTTGATATGCCGGGCCATCAATAAAACAAATAATAATTGCTATAATTGCCAAACTATTTAATGAATAACCTATCGTAAGTAAAAACATGATAAAAGCAGATAGTACAATCGTATAACCACCAAGTCGATTGAAACTTTTACTAAATTTAATTAAAATTATACTACCTAATAGCGAACCTAAAGTATAGGTTGCCCCTTGTATACCCCAAATATGTTCGCCTTCATTTAAAATTTCTAAAGTAAATGTTAATAAAAATGTAGGCATCCAGATGATATTTGCTGAAGTTTCTAGTAAATCCATCATAGTAATATCGCGAACAATTTTTTTATCACGAATAAACTTTAATGCTTTAGTAAAGTTAGTGATATTATTTTCATCACGCTTTATACTATCTGCCCTCATGAACAATATTAATAATAACGATATAATAAATAAAAAAATGTACACTATAATGCTTATAATATTACCTAAAAAATTTACGATAGGAACAGCAACTAGCCAGCCTATCGTTTGTGTTAATTGGTTTGATATCGAGAACCAACTATTGCCCTGAATCAATTTTTCTTTGCTTAAAATAATAGGTATTAAAGCTAAACTACCGGGTGTGAAAAAGCTATTACTGATGTTAATTAAAAATACTAATATAAATAAAATATAAATATTTTCAAAATGATGTATCGGAATTAGAAATATGAAAATGATTGCAAATATAATTCTCAAGGATTCACTGTAAATTAATACATTGCGTATACTGAATTTGTGGAATATATAGTTACTGCCAATATAACTTCCGATTACCTTCGCTAACATAGATATTACGATGACTAAAGTAGATTCAAAAACACTTTTAGTATGAGCATAAATTAAAGTTAAGACTGTTACATTAAATATAATTTCACCTAAATTAGAGAATATATTGGTGAATAATAATTTATAAAAGTCTAATGAAAAATGTGATGATTTATTCATTACTTTCATCCTTTGAAGTTTACTATTATACTTTAAATTGCTTTATATCTATTTATCAATATTTAAATATGTAAAATCACTTTATAATAACATAAAATCAATTTAATAATTTAATTATTTTTTATATTATAACAAATTATAAATGATTGATTGTAGAACGATCGTTCGATATAATAATTAATAAAAATGTACATTTCTGTTGAGAGGAAGAATCACATGAAAACTATTAAAGTAGCTGAACTCTTTGCGGGGGTTGGTGGCTTCCGAATCGGATTAGAGAATACAGAAAACAAAATATTTGATATTACATGGGCTAACCAATGGGAGCCTTCAAGAAAAGTTCAACATGCTTTTGACTGTTATAATCGTAACTTCACTACTGGGGAACATTCTAATGTAGATATTGCAGAAGTTTCAGATGAAGAAATGAAAAATACAAATGTAGATATGATTGTTGGTGGATTTCCATGCCAAGATTACTCTGTTGCAAGATCTTTGAATGGTGAACTTGGTATGAGAGGAAAAAAAGGCGTTTTATTTTGGGAGATTGTTCGTTTCATACAAAACACACGACCTAAATACCTCCTTTTAGAAAATGTTGATCGATTATTAAAATCACCTTCAAAACAACGGGGTCGTGATTTTGGTGTTATGCTTTCGACTTTAAATGAACTTGGGTACGACGTTGAATGGCGTGTTATCAACGCTGCTGAATATGGAAATGCTCAAAAAAGACGTAGAGTTTTTATCTTTGGTTATTTAAATAATAGTAATTACGCGAAATCTATAAAAAATATTTCAAATAAAGAAGTCGTATTAAAGTCTGGATTATTTGCAAGTGGTTTTCCAGTTTTAGAAGAATTATATAAAGATAGAGAAAATGAAGTTCAACTTGGACATGATACAGTTAATATCTCTGATCATTTTAGCTTTAATTTTCATACGTCTGGCATTATTAGAGATGGTCATATTTATACAGCACATACAATTCCAATTGAAGAAACACCTAAAACACTTGGAGATATATTAGAAAATAATGTATCAGAAGAATATTTCTTATCAGAAGAAAAAATTGAAAAGTTCAAGTATTTAAGAGGTCCAAAAAAGCTAAAGCGAACTTCAGCCACTGGCCATGAATATCAATATTCAGAAGGCGGCATGTCTCCTTATGATGATATAAATAAACCAGCAAGAACAATGTTAACGAGTGAATCCTCTGTGAATAGAAGTTCACATTTCATAAAAGACGGGGATAATTATAGAACTCTTACGCCTATTGAAGCCGAAAGATTAAATGGTTTTCCTGATAATTGGACTGAAGGAATGCCAAATAAAATGCGTTATTTTTGTATGGGAAATGCTTTAGTAATTCCATTGGTCACTAGAATTGGAAATGAAATCGAACGAATTGAACAAGAACATAGTGATGATTCAATTCAATTAAACTTGTTTTAGCTTATCTATTATAGATAAGCTTTTTTTATTTGAATTTTTTTACTATACTTAAATTATAGACAGGAGTGACGATATGGCGAAGTTTGAATATTCAACGGTTGATGATCTTATAGATTATGCAAAGGAAGCGGAAGGAAAATATCTATACGAAATCGATAAACATGATATGTTGGAAAATACCAATGTAAAAGGTTCCGTTGGACACATTATTGAGGCAAGTTATTTCGGCTATGAAATTAATTCTAATGCCGAAGCTGATTTTGCTGATGTTGGTATTGAGCTAAAAGCTACTGGAATAACTAAAATGAAGTCAGGAAAACTAAAAGCAAAAGAAAGACTCGTATTAAACATAATAAATTACGAATCTGAAGTAAATAATTCTTTCTACTCCTCTAGTTTTTGGACTAAGAATTCTAAACTTTTATTATTCTTTTACGAATATAAAAAAGATAAAAACAATAAAATGGATAGAAAGAATACACAAATAGTTAAAGTCCATTTATTGGACTTTCCAGAAGAAGATTTGGAATTAATAAAAAAAGACTGGAAGTTAATACATAATAGAATAAAAAATGGAGAAGCTCATCTTCTTTCTGAAGGAGATACACTTATTCTAGGTGCTTGTACAAAAGGTAGTACTGCCAAAAAGTCGTTAAGAACACAACCTTGCAGTGATATTAAAGCAAAACAAAGAGCCTATTCTTTAAAACAAGGTTACATGTCAAATTTAGTTAGGAAATTAATCTCTAATGAATATTTAGAATCCATAACAACATCACGTGAAATTAACGAGAAATCTTTAGAAAGCATCTTAGAAAATAAATTTAAGCATTATTACGGAATGACAGATAAACAAATTGCTAAAGATTTAAATGTACCACTATCCAAAGGAAAATCAAAAATACCTGTACTGATGAGTGCTATGCTTGGAATTAAAGGAAATAACCTAAACAACATTGACGAATTTGAAAAGTTTAATATTAAATTTAAAACGATTAATTTAAAACCAAATGGCAAGATGAAAGAACATATGTCATTTGAACAAATTGATTTTCAAAATTATCTCGAGACGGATTGGGAAGACAGTTCACTTAGAGAAATGTTCGAAACAACTAAATGGTTATTTATAGTTTTTCAAATGAATTCAGAGGGTGAAAAAGTTTTTAGAGGAATACATTTATGGAATATGCCTGAACAAGAGATTGATACCCATTTAAAAACGTTCTACTTAAAAACTCAAAACATTCTCCATGAAGGGGTTACACTAACAAAAACTAACCGTGGTATTACGAATAATCTACCAAGTGCAAGTGAATCACCTATGTGTCATATTAGACCTAAAGCAAGAGATTCATCAGATCAATACGAATTGCCAGATGGACAAATGATTACTAAACAGTGTTTTTGGTTGAATAAAGAATATATAGAAAAACAGGTAGGTGTTGTAGATGAATAAAAGTCAAATGCAAAACGATATTGAGAGTGATGAAGAAATTGTTAAGTTTTTAGATCAATTCTTATACCCTACTCTAGAAGATGAATTTTACGTTAAATTTGAACGAGCTAATAATCTTGACGATCAGCATAGTGGTATTGATTTAAGATGTTTTTACAATGAAAATGAATCCTTTAATATTGATGAAAAAACAGCAGCACACTATTTTAAAGATGATTTGAGTAATCCTGGACTGAGTACATTTGCGTTAGAAGTGATGTATTTTAAAGATGATAAAGCAAAAGATGGCTGGTTGTTTGGAAATAAATACAATAGTACTGATACTTATATATTTAATTGGGGGTGGACAGAAAAGGGTTATAACAAAAAGAATAAAATTCATCATGATAAAATAGTAAAAATTGAATCAATGCATATTAACAAAAATACATTAAAGGAATATCTACAAGATAGATATCAAATTAATAAAGAAAATGTATTAGAAGTTTATGAGTCTCTCAAAGGAAATAATAATAAAGGTAATAGACTTCAAATTAGTAATAATAGTGATTTGAATGCTTACTTTATGTTATCAAATCAATATAATGAAAAACCGTTAAACATTATCATGCCCAAAAAAGAGTTATCATACATTGCAAATACACATTTATGTGTTTATAAAGATGAACCACCTAGATTTATTAAAACAAAGTAACTCATTTGATAATCCAAACGTATTTCAAATTTTTTATGATAAATAAGAAATACGTTTGGAGAATAAATTATTCCCCTACATCAATCGTAAACCCCATATCTTCCAACATTTTATAATCCAATTCATTCGCTTGGCCATTCGTAATCAGATAATCCCCGATAAAAATAGAATTCGCTGCTTGCATTGCTAATGGTTGCAATGTTCTTAAGTTAATCTCACGTCCACCTGCGATGCGTATCTCTTTGCTTGGATTAATCAATCTAAATAATGATAATATCCTTAGACATTTCTCTGGTGTCAAATTATCTTCATCACCGAACTTCGTCCCTTTCACAGGGTGTAAAAAATTCACCGGTATACTATCTGCATCGATTTCCTTTAATGCAAAAGCCATATCGATAATATCTTCATCACTTTCTCCCATCCCACATATTACGCCTGAACATGGTGATATATTATGCTTCTTCATCGTTTCTATTGTATTCACTCGATCTTCATATGTATGCGTCGTCACAACTTCTGAATGATAGTTTTCACTCGTATTGATATTATGATTATATCGATCAACACCTGACGCTTTTAACTTCATCGCCTGTTCTTCACTCGCTAAACCTAGACAAGCACATATTTTAAGTTGCGGGTGATTCGTTTTAATATCCTGCACTGTCGAAGCAATATGATTAACTTCTTTATCACTCGGTCCTCGACCACTCATCACAATGCAATACGTCCCTATTTGATTAGACGCACAGAAATCAGCACCTTCTTGAATACGACATGCATCAACAAGTTTATATGTTTCTTTGTTTTTCATTAATTTGGATTGTCCACAATAACCACAATCTTCAGGACAAATTCCACTTTTAGCATTGAGTAACATATTCAGCTTCACTTCTTTACCAAAGAAATGTTTACGCACTTTATACGCTTCATATAATAGGTCATATGTATCAACCGTTGGATCAATAAACATCTCTATCGCTTCTTCTTTTGTTAAATCTTGTTCATGAATCACACGTTCAGATAACATTGTATCTCCTCCTATATGATATATAGGATATCTATAAGTTTTAAATTTGTAAACTCAAAAAATATTTATAGTTTACTAATTGGAGATATTTAATGAGTCTAAAATAATAAAAATGTATTCATTTAGATCAATGAATACATTTGAGCATATTGATTTAATTCAACCAACCCTTTTTCTAACTCATCATACAATCCCACAATCATCACCCCTTTCATTTATCCAATTTATTAAAAATATTAAGATTAAATATTCTATATCTGTTATCTTACGAAGAATCTCTCTAGACCTATATCCTTCATCATCAATTACATACTACTAAATAACCCTTCCAAATATACATTAAATTATTTTTAATTTGACAACTGTATATATCGAGTGTATACTGTGCATATACAATATATACACATCACATTTATAATGAACCAAATTCGAAATGGAGGGTTATATGAACATACAACTCAACCAAAAAAGCGACAAACCGATCTACGAACAACTCAAATCAGAGATCATTCGTCTGATCATGAGTCAACAACTTCGTGAAGGTGAAGCTTTACTTTCAATGCGTGCGTTAGCTAAACAATTAGGTATTAGCGTCATTACAACAAAACGTGCGTACAAAGATTTAGAACAACTTGGCTACATTCAATCTATCGCAGGGAAAGGTACATTCGTCGCTCAGGGGAATACGACGATGATTCGTGAACAGTCACTTAAACAATTAGAGGGAAAAATTAAAGAATCGATTGAGATGTGTAAAGAATTAAACATTGAACGTCATGAATATGAAGAAATTATCGAGTTCTTATGGGAGGAATTATAATGAACGTCATTACGATTAATCAGTTGAAATCAAAGCAGGGGGACTTTGAATTAAACATCGATGAATTAAACATTCCAAAGGGGTATATTACAGGACTGATTGGGGAGAACGGTTCTGGGAAGACGAGTTTAATTTATCATTTATTAAACCTACGTGTACAAGACACAGGTGAGATTAAGATTTTTGACAGAACATTTATTGAAGACCGCGAATACATTTTGTCGAATATTGGGATTGTTTATAGTGAGAATCACTTTCCTGACTTCATGAATCCAAAAAGTTTAGAGAAAATCTTTATCGATTACTATGTCACTTGGGATTCTAACTTATATGCACATTACTTAGACAAGTTCGAAATCCCAATGACGAAAAAAATTAAAACATTATCACAAGGGATGAAAATTAAATTAAACATTGCCACTGCAATGAGTCATAAACCGAAGTTACTCATTCTTGATGAACCAACATCAAACTTAGACCCAACGTTTAGAATTGAACTATTAAATATATTACAAGATTTAATGTTAGATGAAGATCAGACGATATTATTTAGTACTCATATTACATCTGATTTAGAGCAGATTGCAGATTATATCGCGTTCATTGAAGAAGGTCGATTGATGCTTTATGAAGAGAAAGATCACCTATTGGAGCAATATCATATTATTGAAGGGGATGATCTGTTGTTGGATGATGAATTAGACCAATTGTTGATCGGTACTGAATTCAATGATAAGCGTTTTAAAGCGATGACAAAAGATGCGGATGTCTTCCGAGAATTATTTGGCGACAAAGTCATCATCAATCCAATCACCATTGATCAGATGATGTATTTCAGTAAATTGAAGAGATTAGGTGTTAAACATGAAGCAACATATTAAATTGATGCATCATTATAATCAACGTAAATACAAAGCAGTGATTATATTTTTAATCTTAAGTATCGTGTTTCATGTCATTTCTAATGTCATCCAGCAAGCGGAAATTGGAGATTTGTTGCTGATTGTCAGTCAGTTTATATTTATGATTTTTTTCACGTTTAGTATCGCTTTAATTTACAGTTATTTCGAAGATATGACGAGTCATGATTACAAGCAATCCATTTATACTTTCCCTAATCACAGACGTCATATCCTATCTGCAGAATTTATATATATGATTATTATTCATTGTGTACTTGCTGCTGTTTGGACGTTATTACACATCATCACAGGTCGATATGAATTGATTTTAGTCTCGATATCAATCATATTTATCGCGATTTTCATGCACACGCTTATATTTTTTATTTATTATTTCCTTAACTTCAATTGGATTTTAACCCTTATGGCGTACGGAATAATAGGAGTATCTGGTCTGTTCTACTACAGTCCAATGAAGAATTGGTATTTGAAATATCATCAAGCACCTACATTTGAATATGTATATATTCCAATCATCGTAAGTATTGTGACAATACTGCTCACAACGATTGGTTATCTACTTTTACAACGCAAAATAATGCATAAAACATATTGTTAAAGGAGGTTAGCATATGAGAGAAATAAAGTTAATAGCAAAAATGACTCCTTTAAGTACATTTTTTACAATCGTCTGCTATTTACTCATTATCATTTGTATTGCTTTAAACTTGATATTTAGTAATGCAGCCACAGTCCAAGATATTAATACAAATGAACAAACGATTTTCTATTTTTCAATAGATTTTCTAACACTCATTGTAATCTTATGTACGCTCTATATTTCATTTTTTTCGATGAATTTAGTGGACTTTTTCCTTAAAAGTGAAGCTATAGAATTCTTTTTTACGTTATCTTGGAAATATAAACAACTGATTAATGCTCAAATAGTTTTAATCACTTTGATTAATACCCTACTGATAGGGCTATGTTATATTTACTTTTTTATAATTGATAGACCTTTACTTGTCATGGCAATCTTTGTATCAGTTTCATTTAGCTTCATCTTTAATACAAGTTGTCTATTGGCTACTTCTAGTGGCAGATTTAATCTAGCAAATATTTTCGGCATGGTTACTAGTGTCATCGGATCATTATTACTATTACTCTTCTATAGTTTGATTTATAGTGATTATGACCTTAATTTAAATTTTCACCAAGATCCAACTATGAATATTGTTTTATATCATATTCCATATATCTTTTTAATCCTTTCACTATGTTTATTTGTATTTAGCTATCCTATGTATTATAAGAAAATTGTTTCATCTAGTAAGTGTTAAAAGTAAAAGGAGGTTAATGATAAATGAGAGATATTAAATTAATCACTAGGTTAATTCCTTTCAGAACATTTATTACGATTATATATTTATCGTTTATCATCATATGTTCAGGTATTAATTTCTACTTAAACTTCCAACATGCTGGTATGAACAATGAAGTACCTTCAGACAGATATTTCTTAAAAGACACGATGACCATTTTAATTTATATTATAAGTTTTCATATTTCATTATATTTAGGTGACTTAATGATAGAATTAAATAAATCTAATATTTCTACATTTATATTTTCACTACCGATAAAGTTTTCAAATTTTATTCAAAATATTATTATATTTAATCTTGTTATAAACATTATATTGATTTGCATAACATATCTTTATTTCTTATCGATTCATGAAACGAATCATATTTATAGTATATTAGCTCTTGTATCAATGAGCCTTTTTATTCAAACAGTATGTTTCACATTAACTTTTAATGGGGAATACAAAGATGCTCGTGATTATGGGATTGTCTTATCTATATTTGCAATCATTGTTCTTATAATACATTATATTTTAATCAATCAAGGCACCGAAATTTCTATTCACCTTAATAAAGATTCGATTGGTTATTTTCTATTAAATAACATATATTATATCGTGCTACTTATTTCAATCTGTGTACACATACTAAGTTACTTCATGTATAAAAGTAAGATAGCATATTCCAATAAATGTTGAATCTTTTGAAGCATAGTTTTGCATGTAAAAATGTATCTAGGACATAAGTAATCCTGACAAAAAAAAGCTATAAAATTTTGATGATCGTCAAAATTTATCGCTAATTTTTTATTTTACTATCTACACAAACCATATTTCTTATATTTATAATCATTAATTAAAAATTTATATTTCACTTTGAATGGATTAATTCAATGATTTTCTGTATTCAGAGTATTTCCGATTTACTCTGATTACCAGACTATTTTTCACTCATTTTCCTCTCGTATTCAGAGTATTTCCGATTTACTCTGATTACCAGACTATTTTCCACTTATTTTCTCTCATATTCAGAGTATTTACGATTTACTCTGATTACCAGACTATTTTTCACTCATTTTCCACTCGTATTCAGAGTATTCACGATTTACTCTGATTACCAGTAAATGAGTTGTTTTTTATTCTGTATGTTAGAGATATACGAAATAGCCTTACGTATTTCTCTTTTTCATTTGGTTGTAAAACATCGTAGGTGTATCAATTTATTAATTATTTCACTTAAAAAACTTACTTCGCTTCTCTAATCTCTTCTGCCATCTTATCACTATATCCAAAGAACCATGTCAATACGAACCCTACTGCGAATGAAACAGCTAACACTAGAATATACAATGGTAATTGCCCAATGTCTTCAATGAATAATAACATTCCTGGCAATACTGTAATCGCCATGCCTGATGCTTTCAAATGTAATAATGAAGCTAAGAATCCTCCGGCTGCTCCTCCGATTAAACCACAGACAAATGGCTTAAAGTATCTTAAGTTGACCCCAAAGATTGCTGGTTCTGTAATCCCTAAGAATGCTGAGAATGCTGATGGGAGCGCTAATGCTTTCAACTTCTTCTGACGTGTCTTCAATCCGACTGCTATTGTTGCAGCGCCTTGTGCGGTCATGGCTGCAGAGATGATTGGGTTGAATTCATTGTACTTGAACTCTTCTAATAGTTGAATCTCCATGAAGTTGAAGATATGATGTACCCCAGTCACAACGATAATTTGTTGGAAGAATCCAATAAGTAATCCAGCGATTCCGAATGGTAAGTCTAATACCCATTTTGTACCTGTTAAGATGATTGTCTCTATACTATGGAATACAGGTCCGATGACGAATAACCCTAATGTAATCATGACAAGTAACGTTACAAATGGTGTCACAATTAAATCAATCGCATCGGGGATTCTTTTACGCAAGAACTTCTCAAATTTCGCGCCGATTAACCCGACGAAGAATGCTGGTAATACTGATCCTTGATATCCTACTACTGGGATCATACCAAAGAACTTCAACGGTTCTGCAGATCCGTCACCAACGGCGTAGGCATTCGGTAAAGATGGATTAACGAGCATCAAACCAAGGACGATACCGAGCACTGGACTGCCGCCAAAGACTTTAAACGCACTCCATGCTACAAGCGCTGGTAAGAATGCAAACGCTGTGTCTGTTAAAACTTGCGTGAAGAGAATGAAATTCTCAGAAATATCATCAGGTGCCATACCCATCCAAGATAAGATTTGTTCATTCATTAATACGCCACGTAACCCCATAAATAAACCTGTCGCTACAAGTACTGGGATAATGGGTACGAAGACATCACCAAACGTTCTAATTGCGCGTTGGAACATATTGCCTTGTTTCTCCGCTTCTTCTTTCACATCACTCGTTGATTGTCCTTCAATCCCTAGACTTTCAACGGCGTTATAAATTTTATTCACTGTTCCTGTGCCAAAAATGACTTGATATTGACCTGAGTTGAAAAATGCACCTTTCACTTTATCGGTGTTATCAATCATATCTTGATCAATCTTCTCTTTATTATGTAAGACGATACGTAATCTCGTCGCACAATGTGCAATCGACTTAATATTTTCTTGGCCTCCAACGGCTTCAATGACTTGTTTTGCAATCTGTTGATCTGACATTGCCATATTTATTCCTCCTTTATTTTTATCTATAAAATTTTTATTGATTAATAAATCGATCAATTTCTTGCGCTGTCGGCAAACTTTCAATCGCGCCTTTCTTCGTTGTGGATAATGCGCCGACTGCATTGCTAAATTTCAACAAGTTCACTGCGTTCTTTTGAATATATTGTATTGGTTGTTGCTCAAGTCGTGCTTCGAGTAATTGATAAATGATTGAACCGATGAATGCGTCACCTGCGCCTGTTGTGTCTTGAACGTCAACGGTATATCCTTCGTCATGTGCGATTTTGCCGTCCTTCGTATAAATGGAAGCTCCGTCTGCGCCCTCTGTGTAAATAATAACTTCTGTATTTCCAGTAAATAACTGTTGTAACGAGCTAGAGTCTGCACTGCCTGTTAAATATTCTAACTCCTCATCGGCGATCTTAACGATATGTGCTTTCGGCATGAATTCAAGCACTGTTTCTTTCAGCGCTTCAACCGATGGCCATAAAGGGAATCTTAAGTTCGGGTCAAAGATGATTGTGCCGCCTGCTGATTCCATTCGTTCGATGACTTCGACATGCGCTTCTTTCATTGGTGATGGAATAAGATCAACTGAACAGAAGTGAAGCATATCTGTTGATTGAAAGTCTGTTTGAATTGTTGATTGGTTTAACAACATATCCGCTGATGGTTTACGATAGAATGCAAAGTCTCGTTCACCAGATTCCGTCAAACTGACAAAGGCGAGTCCTGTATTGGCTTCATCTGTTCTCTGAATAAAAGATGTATCAACACCTTGCTCATCAAGGGTTTCTGTAATAAGATCTCCAAATGCATCATTACCTAGTTGAGTGATCAATGCTGATTCTCCACCGAGCTTTGCCACACAGCTCGCAACGTTTGCTGGTGCCCCACCGACTTGTGATTCAAATCCTTTAACACGTTTCAGTTCTACACCTTTTGTCTGAGGGATAAAGTCAATTAATGCTTCTCCGATTGCGTATAGTTTTGGCATATTATATCTCCTTTCAAATCATATTTCGTCATATCCAGTGACACGTCTCCACCTTCTGAAGTCAATGTTATTTGATCAGATGAATCTTTCGGGAATATTCTTGCAGTCATCACACGTTCACCATCATTAATGAACATTTCAATACTCGATGTATCGACAAATATTTGTAATGTGCCCAATGGATTAGTAAGTTTAGTTGTCCTTGATGTTCCATCTACTCCATTCGGTAATACGCCACTCTTTGATCGATCGAGTGTCAGTTGTTGAGATGTTGCATCATATGTTAGTCGTGTACGTTCATCTTCTGATTGTCGGAGATCAATATGGAATGTATTCGATTGATTATCGTTAATCTTAACGATGAGTTCGTAATGCGTTCCAGTCATCTCATTTATAGTCTTTGGATTTGATGTGACATTCAGTGATTGCTTGGTTTCTGATTGTCTTAATTGTTGTAACGCTTTAAACGGTTGTTGAATCAGTTGATCATCTCTAACCGATAACGTTCTAGGCATTGTTAAACAGTGGGCCCATTCATCAACATCTGTCGGGTACTCAATATCTGGTAATCCCATCCAACCGATTAAAATACGTTCTCCGTGCTCGCCAATCATCGTTTGTGGGGCGTAGAAGTCGAATCCATGGTCTAATTCTTCAAATTCATCATGGGATAATGTCATTGAATCGAAATCTAATGATCCTATTAAGTATCCAGATTGATAAATGTTTCGATATCGATTGCCTTCACGATCAATGCCTTGAGGGCAAAAAAGGACGATATCATGGCCATCGATGTTGAATAAATCAGGACATTCCCACATGTAGCCAAACGATTTATAATCGGTCTTCAGTTCGCCCATCATTTGCCAATCTTTGAAATCTGTTGACTCATAGACGACGATTGTCCCCGTCTCGTTAACCCGTTGAGCTCCGATCACTGCATAATACTTATTTCGATTACTGTCATACCATACTTTAGGATCTCTAAAGTGTTCGGTGTATCCTGCTGGTGGTCCTTCGACAAAAGCGCGCTTATCCGCTGTTGTATTATTGTTTAACGTTGTAATTACTTGGTAAGGGATTCGTTCCCATTGTTTCGTGCGATGATTTCCGGTATAAACAAGTTTCAATTCATTATCCACGACAATTGCTGAACCACTATAAGCACCGTGAGAATCATAATGATGATTGGGTTTAACAGTAGGTCCAATCGCTTTGAAGTGAACTAAATCGTTAGATGTTAAATGATACCAATACTTCATACCATGTACTGCACCTAGTGGATGCCATTGGTAAAAAACATGGTATAGACCATCGTGATAGACAAGGCCATTTGGATCGTTTAATAAGCCAGAGATCGGTTGAATATGATACGTCTGACGCCAAGGTGCTTTATCCACTTTATTGATTAATCGATTGATTTCTTCAGAAGTTACATCTTCTAACGTTCGATACTTCATTTCTCTCGTCCATTCCATCTTACCCCTCCTTTTTTTCTTTTTATAATAAAAATGGGACCGGTACCAAAATTGGTTGAAAAAAAGTAAAACTCTCTACACAGAGAATTTTACGCCTCGGTCGGGTAAATGTCAACGCTTTCTTTTTCATCAAGGTCAAAGTCCATCCGATAAACAAGCGGCACGTCTTCACCGTCCAATAACTTTAGCATTGATTGTGCCGCGATACGCCCTGATGCTTCATATGGAAATACGATCGTTGTAATCATTGGTGTGACAATCGACGTTGTCTCATAACCACCAAACCCTGAGATCGACAGCTGCTTTGGCACGTTAATATCTTTATCAAGTGCCGCCTTTAACACACCAAGCGCAATATTATCTGTTGCACATATGATGGCATCATAACGCTGAACAATTGGTTTTGCTTTTTCTTTGGCATCACTCAGTTTGAACGTTGTCATGTAAACATCTGCTTGATCACCATGTTCACTCAATCCTTCTAAAACACCTCGTCGTCGATGAATACCAACCGCTTTATCCGTTTCATCGACACCGAAATAGGCAATACGATTGAAGTGTGCACTGCCAAAATAATGCCCAATTAATCGACCTGCTTCATAATCATTCTGGACTATTGAATGGATCCCTTCATGCGACTGACCGACAAGGATGACTGGCACATTCACTGTATGAATCGCTTCTAAATGTTGATCTGTCAAAGTTGTCGCAAAGAGAATAATCCCATCGACTTTATTTTTTGCAAGCGTATAGATCGCATTGATTTCTAACTGCTTGTCTAAATCGGTATTGACAATAATCGTTTGATACTGTCTTTCTCTTAAAAACGTCTCAATGCCATATAACGTTTGATTCGATGCATATGAATTCAATCTTGGGACGATTACCCCCATCATCTGTGTTCGTTTTGCTTTTAAGCTCTGAGCAAATTGATTCGGGCTATATCCTGTTTCCTTTACGACACGATCGATTTTGTCACGCGTCCGCTCACTAATAGAACCACCGTTCAAATATCTCGACACCGTACTCTTCGACACACCCGCCAACTTTGCAATATCACGAATATTCATCCGTTTCACCTCATTGTTTATGATAGCATATGTCATAATCATTTTAACCTCAATTATTTTTTCTACTTATAGTAGATAGGCAAAAGTGTTTTATACTTACGAACTGATTTAAATTCGTGATTTATTAAATCATTCATACTGATGACTTAAATTCTATCTAAGTTGCCAGTTTATCCTTCTCTTCTTCAATCTACCAACTTAAACGCCTGCTAAGTTGCCAGTTTATACATCTCTTCTCCAATCTACCAACTTAAACGCCTGCTAAGTTGCCAGTTTATCCTTCTCTTCTCCAATCTACCAACTTAAACACCCTCTAAGTTGCCAGTTTATCCTTCTCTTCTCCAATCTACCAACTTAAACACCTTCTAAGTTGCCAGTTTATCTTTCTCTTCTTCAATCTACCAACTTAAACACCCTCTAAGTTGCCAGTTACCAATTTGTTAACCTTTTGGTGACTATTTTGTGACCATATACAACCTAATTTTTAAAAAATTTATAATAAAAAAAGCCAAAACCCTTGCTATAGTAAGGTTTTGGCTTTTCAATATTTTCTATTTTAATGCACTAATGGAGATGGCGGGACTTGAACCCGCGTCCAGAGCTTCTACACGTCTAGTACTACACGCTTAGTCGTATGGTTAAGTTTAACCACATGATTGATCATACGACACTCCAACATGTGGCGAGTCTTATTCATCTCTTCTAAACGACTTAAGACGGCAGTGTTTAGCGTATCCTACTTAGGTTGAACCTCGCATCACTTTACATAGGCGATAAAGAGAGGAGGTGCAGAGTGCGATTAGGCAGCTACTGCGAAATTGTTTTGTTTGCCAGTTATTATAACTGAATGTGTTGGTACGAAGACAACCCTCCGACGTGCACTAGACGCTTCGATAACCCTGTCGAATCCTAAACATCCCCATAATATAAAATTGTAACGGTATATTATTATACCATACAATAAGCTATATTAAAAGCCTATTCTATGGTATAACATATCCTTCTTTTAACCACGATCTTTTAACGCGCGTTCAACGTCTCGTTTCATTGCTTTGTCTTTTAAGTCTTGACGTTTATCGAACTTCTTCTTACCTTTTGCAACACCGAGTAACATTTTACAATACCCATTTTTAATGTACATTTTAAGTGGTATCAATGAATACCCTTGTGTTTTAGAAATCCCAAGTAACTTGTCAATTTCTTTGCGCTTTAACAATAATTTACGATGTCTTAGCGGGTCGTGATTGAATCGATTCCCTTCTTCATACGGTGCGATATGCAAGTTATATACAAACATTTCGCCTTTATGGACTCTTGCGTATGCGTCCTGCATATTAACACTTCCACGTCGAATCGATTTAATCTCAGTCCCTTTCAGTTCCATTCCCGCTTCGTACGTTTCTTCGATTGTATAATCGTGGCGAGCTTTTCTATTTTGAGATACAACGTTGTTGTCTTTCGTTGGCTTCGCCATCATTCATCCTACTTTCGTTTCTTTTTCGATCGTTTTGCAACTTTTTTATAAAATGGTTGCTTCTTCGTTGATTCTTTTTTTGATTTATTCTTCTGTTGGGGTTTACCATTGTTTTTTTTACGATTTCTTGGCTTTTTGTCGCTTAAAGAAATTTGTTTCACTTGAGATTCTGACAGATCTCCTCGTGATTCATGCTCTAAAATTTGGAAGTCGATTTGTCGTTCATCAACGTTGACTCCAACACATTTCACTTTCACTTTATCTCCAATTCGATAAACCGTTCCTGTCCGTTCACCGACCATCACCATCATACGTTCATGAAAGTTATAATAGTCATCATTCATATCACTAATATGAATCATACCTTCAATCGTATTAGGCAGTTCAACGAATACACCAAAGTTCGCAATACTTGAAATAACCCCATCAAATTCCTCATCAATATGTTGTTGCATAAATTGTGTCTTTTTCAACTCATCAGTCGCTCGTTCGGCATCCACTGCACGGCGTTCACGGCTAGACGTATGATCTGCAATCTCTGGTAACTCTTGTTCCCAATACTTCGTCGTTTCATTCGACATATCTTTATCAATAACATATGTCTTAATCAATCGATGAACGATTAGATCAGGGAAACGTCTAATTGGTGATGTGAAATGTGTATAGAAATCTGTACTTAAACCAAAATGTCCTAAACTTTCTTCATCATATCGTGCTTGTTGCATAGAACGAAGCATTAATGTAGAAATAACAAGTTCTTCTGGCATTCCTTTTACTTCATCTACGATATCTTGCAATGCTCCCGGATGGATACTATTCGATGTCCCTTTCGCCATAATCCCGAAGTTTGTAATAAACTCAAAGAATGTCTTTAATTTTTCTTCTTTAGGATCTTCGTGGACACGGTATAAGAACGGTACATTCATCCAATGGAAATGCTCAGCGACACATTCATTTGCACAAAGCATAAATGATTCAATGAGACGTTCTCCGACATCGCGATTTCTCAGTTCAACATCTGTTGGGATTCCATCCTCATCGACAATGACTTTCGCTTCTTTGAAGTCGAAATCGATGCTTCCTCGTTCACTTCTCATACGTTCTAATATTTTCGCTAACGCATGAGCATCGTCTAACATACTCGTAATGTGGGCATATTTGTTCATTAAATCTTCTGGTTGTTCTGTTAATATTTTATTCACATCACGGTACGTCATTCGCTCATCAGAGTGAATGACACTTTCATAAAATTCATGATTGATGACTTTTCCTTGTGCGTTAATTTCCATATCTGCACTCATTGCAAGACGGTCCTCTTGTGGATTTAATGAACAGATTCCGTTACTTAACTTGTGTGGCAACATCGGAATGACACGGTCTACTAAATAAACACTCGTTGCACGGTCATAAGCTTCCATATCAATTGGTGAACCTTGTTCAACATAATGAGACACATCAGCAATCGATACAATCAATCGATAATTTCCATTATCTAATTTCTTTACAGAAATTGCATCGTCTAAATCTTTTGCATCGGCGCCATCGATTGTAATCGTTAACTCATCACGTAAATCAACTCGACCTTTGACTTCGTCTTCTGTTACAGTATTAGGAATATCATCTAATGCGTTCATCACTTCTTCAGGGAACTCGATATTGATGCCATGGGCATGGATAATCGACAGAATATCAACACCCGGATCATTTCTGTGTCCGATAATTTGGATGACTTTCCCTTCTGGATTGCTCGACTCATCAGGATACTTTGTAATCTCAACAACGACTTTATGACCTTCTACCGCACCAAGGTTGTCATCTTTACCTATAAATACGTCACGATTCATATCTTTTGAATCAGGTAGGACAAATCCGAAATGTTTCGCCTCAGTATAAGTCCCAACGACACGATTGTTCGCTCGTTTAACGATCGATTCGATACTCCCTTCAGGGTTATCACTATTGCCCTGATTTGATTCATGAATCTTGACGAGGACAATGTCATCGTTCATTGCTGTAGATGTATGTGTCGGTGGAATGAATATATCATCTAATTCACTATCTAATGGCATAACGAACGCGAATCCTTTTTTATGCAATCTGACCTTACCTTGTATTAAATCCGTTTGTTCAGTAGGCATATATTTATCTTTTTTCGTCCGCACAACGATACCTTTTTCTTCTAGTAATACGAGTGACTTTACAAGTGTTTTGAACTCTTCAGAATCAGTGATCTGAAGTTTCTCTTTAAATCCATCGACAGTCATTGGCTTATAATCGTTTGATTTAATGATTTGTTCAAGTTGTTCAACGTATTTCATATAAAGCCCTCCTTTCTCACTTAAAAATTTTCATATACTTTATATTATTCACTAAATTGTGTATTGATAAACGTTAATACGTCATCAAATAGCTGATTTTTTTGTTTATCTTGCGTAATAATGTGCCCAGATTGCTCATAATATTTCTTCTCTTTAATATCACTAAAGACACCGTTGTATATATCTTCAGCACTGTCAATATCAATCACTGTATCCAATGACCCTTGTGCAATATAAATCGGCGTCATGATATCATCTAACGAGGACACAACCTCTTCCATAAATGACAATAAATCAGATATCATCGATGTCGGCGCTAATGCGTTAACTTCTCGTTCAATGGTGTCGTGTGATTTCCCTTCTAACTGCTTAAATTGTCTTGCGAATCCGACAAACTTATTGAACATCTCATCTTCTGTTTTAAATCGCGTTGGCGAACACATCGTAGACAACGCGAATACATCACGGTGTAACGATAGCTTAAGCCCCATCAATCCACCGAGACTTATACCTGCGACGGCGATATGTTCATAACCTTGTGCTTTCAGTTCATCGTAACCATTCAACACATCACGCCACCATAAATGTGGATTAGATTGAAGGAGTGCTTCAGGTGACTCACCATGTCCATCATAAATAGGCGCCAATGAAGCAATACCTTGTTTTTGTAAGTAACGCCCGAATTGACGCACGTCACTCGAATTGCCTGTGAATCCATGGAGTAATAATACCGCGTATTCACTCTGCTCATCGAAAAAGAACGGCTTAGGTTGTTGAACTCTCATAACATCATTCCTTTACACTAATAGTATATTAAACACGGATGCGTATATCAAAAAATAAATCGACCTCTATATGAGAAGTCGATTTATAAATTAAATCTTCAAATATGTTAATGTGAGCATTATGATAAAAAATAGTAGTGACAAAATGACCGTTGCTCTGTGTAAAAATAACTCAGATCCTCTGATCTTCTGCTTACCAAATAATTGTTCACTGCCACCGCCAATAGCACCTGATAAGCCACTGCTTTTTCCAGGCTGTAACAATACAACAGTGATTAAACTAATACACACAATGACTAACAATACTGTAAGCGCAAGTTCCATGGTGTGGCCTCCTATAATTAATAACAAAATTATTATATCATGGAATACCATTCTGTTTCAATGGGGATGTTGGGTTTATGAGATTGTTTGATTTCAATTTGTGAATCTGCAGCTTATAATCTATTTATTAACCGCAGTTTCCTCACCATCTAAATTCCTGCGAAATATAACGGGCTTTTATTCCGCAGTTTCCTCGCCCTCTAAATTTCTGCGGAATATAACGGGCTTTTACTCCGGTGTTTCCTCGCCATCTAAATTTCTGCGGAATATAATGAGCTTTTATTCCGCAGTTTCCTCACCATCTAAATTTCTGCGGAATATAACGGGCTTTTATTCCGCAGTTTCAAACTCACAAAAAAAGAACAGATACCAAAATGATATCTGTTCTTCATTAAACAACTTACTTCTCATTTTCTAAATTTAAGTTATAGAAAGATTCTAAACCGTCGTATCTAGCTGTTTCGAATAATTCATCTTCGATGCGTAATAATTGATTATATTTCGCAACACGGTCTGTTCTAGATGGTGCGCCTGTTTTGATTTGACCTGCATTTGTCGCAACCGCAATGTCTGCGATTGTTGTATCTTCAGTTTCACCAGAACGGTGTGAAATCACCGCAGTGTATCCAGCACGTTTCGCCATTTCAATTGCTTCGAACGTTTCAGTTAATGTACCGATTTGGTTTACTTTGATTAAAATTGAGTTACCAACACCTTCTTCGATACCGCGAGATAATTTTGTCGTGTTCGTGACGAATAAATCATCTCCAACTAATTGTACGCGATCTCCGATGCGTTCAGTTAATAGACGGTGACCTTCCCAGTCGTTCTCGTCTAATCCGTCTTCGATTGAAATAATTGGGTATTTATTCACTAACTCTTCATACCAATCAACCATTTCTTTGCTTGATTTAACAACCCCTTCACCTTTTAGGTTGTATTCACCTTTGTCTGCGTCGTAAAATTCACTACTTGCAGCATCCATTGCAAGACGTACTTCTTCACCTGGTTTGTATCCAGCTTTTTCGATCGCTTCTATAATTGTAGATAACGCTTCTTCGTTTGAACCTAAGTTCGGTGCGAATCCACCTTCATCTCCAACTGCAGTGTTTAATCCTTTGTCGTTCAACACTTTTTTCAACGCGTGGAAAATTTCTGCACCCATACGTAACGCTGATTTGAAATCTTCAGCACCGACTGGCATGATCATGAATTCTTGGATATCCACATTGTTATCCGCGTGCTCTCCACCGTTTACAATGTTCATCATTGGGACTGGTAATTGTACACCGTTGAAACCACCTAAGTATTTATACAATGGTTGACCTAATAAATCTGCAGCAGCTCGTGCAACGGCCATTGACACACCTAAAATTGCATTGGCACCTAATTTACCTTTGTTTTCTGTACCGTCTAAAGCGATCATCATCTTATCGATTGATACTTGCTCTAATACACTGAATTCACCTTCAACAAGTTCAGGTGAGATAATATCATTGACATTATCAACCGCTTTCGTTACACCTTTACCAAGATAACGGTCTGCCTCACCATCTCTTAATTCAACCGCTTCATATTCTCCTGTTGAAGCACCTGATGGAACTAATGCACGACCAAATGCACCTGACTCTGTTAATACTTCCACCTCAATAGTTGGATTTCCACGTGAGTCTAAAACTTCTCTTGCATAAATATCTGTAATAATTGGCATAATTCATTCTCCTTTTAAATATAATTTTTGATTAAAAATTTATATTTATTGCTTGTTTTATTATAATCGTATTTCGTTAAAATGTATATTAATTCAACCGTTATCGTTGAATCAACGACTGTCCCGTCATATCATCTGGTTGCTCGATACCGAGTAAGTCAATCAAAGTTGGTGCTAAGTCAGCTAATTTACCACTTTTCACTTCAATTCCATCTTTAGTAATGATGACAGGCACTGGGTTTGTCGTATGAGCTGTCATCGGTTCACCGTTCATTGATACAACTTCATCAGAATTACCATGGTCTGCAGTAATAATTGCATGACCTCCACACGCAATAATATCATCGACAATTTCACCTAAACATTCATCGACTGCTTCGATCGCTTTAATTGTCGGTTCTAATTTACCACTATGACCGACCATATCAGGGTTTGCAAAGTTTAAAATAACTAAATCTAAGTCATCTTTTGCGAGTTCCTCTAGACAAGCATCCTTTACTTCGTAAGCACTCATCTCAGGTTTCAAGTCGTACGTTGCAACTTTAGGTGAATCAATTAATCGACGTCGTTCACCTTCAAACTCGACATGACGTCCTCCACTCATAAAGAATGTAACGTGTGGAAATTTCTCAGTTTCAGCGATTCTAAGTTGTGTCATATTCGCATCTTGCACAACTTCACCAATCGTGTTCTTAATGTCTTGTTTCTCAAACACAACGTCTGATTTGACACGGTCATTATATTTAGTGAATGTGACGAATTTAATATCTTTTAGACGATTATCCATATCGAATCCGATAAATTCTTGATCCGTATAAATCTCTGACAATTGTGCTGCTCTATCCGGTCTGAAGTTGAAGAATATCAAAGCGTCTCCATCTTGAACTTGCTGTGCTTCAAGTTGAGATTCATCCTCATGACGATTGACAGTGAATGGAATGACAAATTCATCATATACCTCTTCATCATATGATGCTTTCACACCTTGAGATGCACTGTTAAACTTAGGTCCTTCAGATGCAGTCATCGCACGATACGTTAATTCTTCTCGTTCCCAACGTTTATCTCGATCCATCGCATAATAACGGCCTGAGATTGTCGCAAACTGACCGACACCAATCTCTTCGAATTGTCGTTCAGTCTCTTCGATATATTTCAATGCAGAATCTTGTTCAACGTCACGACCATCTAAGAATCCATGAACATATACACGATCTATCCCATATGATTTAGCCATCTTTAATAGTGCGAATAAATGATTGTAATGTGAATGAACGCCTCCATCACTTAAAAGTCCGAGTAAATGAAGTGATTTATCATTTGATTTCACATAATCCATAGTGTCCTTCAATACTTCGATATCAAAGAAAGTCCCTTCTTCAATAGATTTATTAATTCTAGTTAAACTTTGATATACAACTCGTCCAGCACCGATGTTCATATGCCCAACTTCAGAGTTCCCCATTTGCCCATCAGGCAATCCGACATCTAATCCACATGCACTTAATTCATTATGTGGATATTGATTATAATATCGATCGAAGTTTGGTTTATTCGCTTGTTTCACAGCGTTCCCTTTCACTTCATTACGATTTGCAAATCCATCTAATATAATTAAAGCCGTTGGTGCTTTACTCATTGATAGCACCTTCTAATAATTGAACAAATGAATCAGCTTTCAATGATGCTCCACCAACTAATGCACCATCGATATCTGTTTGTGCCATATATTGCTTGATGTTTTCCGGTTTAACACTTCCGCCATATTGGATGCGAACGCTTGATGCAACTTGTTCATTGTAGATTGATTGAACGTGCTCACGGATAACCGTTGCCATTTCACCAGCATCATTTTCAGTCGCTGACTTACCAGTACCAATTGCCCAGATTGGCTCATATGCGATGACGATAGATTTTGCTTGCTCATCTGTTAAACCTTCCATCGCTTTCGTCACTTGTTCAGTCACAATGTTATTTTGTTCGTTTGCTTCACGTTCTGATTCAGATTCTCCAACACAAACGATTGGTATCATACCGTTAGAATAGACAGCGTGCACTTTTTTATTAATTAATTCATCTGTCTCATTGAAATATTCACGACGCTCTGAATGGCCTAAAATCACATACTCAATGCCCATGTCATTTAATGCGTGTGGAGATACTTCCCCAGTGAATGCACCGCTGTTTTCATAATGTGCATTTTCTGCACCAATGACAAGTGGTGTGTCTTTTGCTAAATCAATTAATGTTGTTAAATGGATAAATGGTGCACAAATCACCGCTTCAACATCACTTGACTTCGGTAATGTTGATAAGCTCTCCATAAATTCACGTGCTTCAGTCACAGTTTTGTTCATTTTCCAATTTCCTGCAATAATAGGTGTTCTCATTATATGACCTCCGATAATTTTTAAAATGTTATTTATTCGAAATTGCTTTAATACCTGGTAACTCAATACCTTCTAAATATTCTAACGATGCGCCTCCGCCTGTGGAAATGTGTGAGAATTCATCTGCAAAACCGAGCTCCATTGCAGCGGCTGCTGAATCTCCTCCACCAATAATTGTCGTCGCATCTTGTAAGCTAGCAATTGCTTTACATACACCAATCGTTCCTTGAGCGAAGTTTTCCATTTCAAATACACCCATCGGTCCATTCCATACGACTGTTTTAGCACCTTCTAATTCTTTGGCGAATAATTCAACAGTCTTAGAGCCAATATCAAGCGCTTGTAAGTCTGATGGGATTTCATCAATACTGACTTCTTTAATTTCTCCATCATTAGAGAATTCTTTCGTCACTTTACCGTCAACAGGTAACACAATTTTACCTTCCGCTCTTTCTAATAAATCTTTCGCAAGATCTAATTTATCTTCTTCTAGTAAAGATTGACCAATTTCTTTGCCTTGAGCTTTCAAGAATGTATAAGCCATTCCGCCACCAATTAATACTTTATCTGCTTTCGTCAATAAGTTCTCAATGACACCAATTTTATCGGATACTTTCGCACCACCTAAGATCGCCACAAATGGACGTTCTGGGTTGTCAACAACGCCACCGATAAATTTCATTTCTTTCTCCATTAAAAACCCTGCAGCTGTTTCTAAATGAGTTGATATTCCAACGTTAGATGCGTGATTACGATGTGCAGTTCCGAATGCATCATTGACAAATACATCGCCTAAACTTGCCCAATATTGACCAAGCTCTGGATCATTTTTACTTTCTTTTTTACCATCGATGTCTTCATAGCGCGTATTTTGAACGAGTAACACTTCCCCTTCGTTCATTGATTGAATCGCTTCTTCTAACTCTTCACCACGTGTTGCATCGACAAAGATTACATCTGTTGATAACAATTCACTAAGACGATTTGCTACTGGACGTAATGATAACTCAGCTTTATCGTCTTCTGATTTCACTTTACCTAAATGAGAGAATAATACTACTTTACCGTCTTCTTTTATAATGTGTTGAATTGTCGGTAATGCTTGTTGGATACGATTGTCGTTTGTAATCTCACCATTATCTAATGGTACGTTAAAATCTGCTCGTACAAGGACTGTCTTACCTTTCAATTGTAAATCATTCACTATTTTTTTAGCCATATGTTATGCCTCCAAAAGATTATTTTGTAAATGCTTTCACATCGATTATACAATATATCCATCGACGTTGAAATTATTGACTTCTTACATTGAAAATAAAAAGAGAAGGATATAGATTCATTCTATATATCCCTCCCCTTTTCAAAATTTATTATTTAGTTAATTTAGCAAAATGGCTTAATGTTCTAATTAACTGAGCTGTATAGCTCATTTCATTATCATACCAAGCAACCGTTCTTACTAATTGCTTACTATCAACTTCCATCACACGAGTTTGTGTTTCGTCGAATAATGATCCATATTCAATACCGATTACATCAGTAGATACGATAGGGTCTACGTTGTAACCGAATGATTCATTCGCAGCGTTCTTCATCGCAGCATTCACTTCATCAACCGTTACATTTTTATCTAATGACACTGTTAATTCAGTTAATGAACCAGTTCCAACAGGTACACGTTGCGCTCCACCATCTAATTTTCCATTTAATTCAGGAATGACTAACCCGATCGCTTTTGCTGCACCTGTTGAATTCGGAACAATATTTAACCCTGCAGCACGAGCACGACGTAAGTCTCCTCCTGAGTGAGGTGCGTCTAACGTGTTTTGGTCACCAGTGTATGCGTGAATTGTAGTCATTAAACCAGATTGAATACCGAATTCATCTTGTAATACTTTAGCCATTGGTGCTAAACAGTTTGTTGTACATGAAGCACCTGAAATTACATTTTCACTTCCATCTAATTCTTCATGGTTTACATTGTATACGATAGTTTTCATGTCACCTTTACCTGGTGCTGATAAAACAACTTTCTTCGCCCCTGCTTCGATATGAGCACTTGCTGCTTCAACTGATTTGAAAATACCAGTACATTCTAAAACGATATCTACACCAAGGTCACCCCATGGTAAATTTTTAGGATCCTTTTCTTCGTATGACTTAATTTTGTAACCATCTACAACAAATGAATCTCCTTCAACTTTTACTTCGCCGTCATAACGTCCTTGAGTAGAATCATATTTAAATAAATGCGCTAAAGATTCATCATCTGTTAAGTCATTGACTGCTACCACTTCGATTTCATCGTTATAGTTCTTCAAGATTTGTCTTAAGGCTAAACGTCCAATTCTTCCAAAACCGTTAATTGCTACTTTTACTGTCATATTATATTCCTCCTAGGAATTAATTTTTATATTTTTATTATTATTAAATCTCATAAACTAATGTACTTCATGGTTTACCTTATTCATCAGACACTAAAAATTTAGCGACTGCTTCATCAGTTATTAATGTTGTGTTTTTAGGTGCAATATTCAAATACGCTTTAATTGCTTCCTTCTTACTTGTACCTCCGGCTACTGCATAAATAGATTGCTTATCGTTTAAATCTTCAAACTTAAGGCCTATCGTTCTAATTCTATGCACCACTTCACCATCCATATTGAAATAGTATCCGAACGCTTCACCAACTGCTTGATGATCATCTAACAATTGATAAATATCATCATCACTTTGTCTTCGACTCGCCATCACTTTCGCTTGGCCAACTCCATGAATGACAATGTTTGCATTTTGAATTTTATTCAATACGTTTTGTACGCGTCGTTCAGATGTTAAAGCATTATACCCTTCTTCACTGACTTCATCTGGTACATATAGCACTTCATGTTGGCTATTTGTCTTCTCAGCCATTTTAGCAACGATTGAGTTCGCTTGCATCGACATATCTTCACCTAATCCACCACGTGCTGGAACGAATGTGACATTAAGTGGTGTCGGTTCTAAATATTTCGCAATGCTTGCCATTGTTGTACCACCAGTCACTGTAATTATGTCACCATCGGACATTTCACCGAGAAGTCGTTGACCCATCAATCGACTCATCTCTTCATCGATTGCATAATCTTGATCGACATCACCTTGAACAACATAACAACCACTAATATCATATTGCGACTTAATTTGATCACTATAAGCAGTCATATTCACTATCATATCAATATTATGTTGAAAAAATATCAAAGTTTCTCGTCCGATATCCGTTAACATAATGCCTTTCGCAGTGAACTGAACGAGACGTTGATCTCGTAATCCTTCAATATCTTTTCGAAGAATTCGCTCGGTTGTGCCAAATTTTTGAGCTAAAACTCTCCGACCAATTGGTTGCTCAGAAGCAATCATTTTCAAAATGTCATATCGATATTTCATTAATTCTACAATTTCAGGAACTAATCGCCTTTGATAATTTAATAATTCTATAAACGCGACCTCCCATCACTTGTATTAGTTACATTTTATGTCCCGCAAGGGACTTAATTTGTAACTTATGTATTAAATATAACATATTCTACAGACAATGCAATCAAAAAACCTCGATATAATAAAAATAATTTCATTTTCTGTAAATTTCATTTAAAATCAGTCAACTGTTACTGATATATTGTCAAATTCCATCTATACAACGACATGCTATTTTTGATAAGATGAATATTAAATAGAATTAAGCCCACGTAGTGTAATGGATAACACACAAGATTCCGGTTCTTGCAATGAAGGTTCGATTCCTTTCGTGGGTATAAATAAAGTAGGTAATCAGATGAAGTTGACTTGTTATACGAAATCAAACTGTGGATTATGTGAAGAAGCGAAATTACAATTAAATATTGTCGAGGATTATTTTAATAATCTTTCTGTGCAATATGTTGATATTACTAGTAACCCAGCATTAGAAGACAAATATATGTTAGAAGTTCCAGTAGTCACATACAATGATCAAGAAATACAATACGGGAACATCGATTGTGCTACGGTGATTGATTATATTGAATCTTTATAAAAAGTGTTAACAGACAAAAACATGCGTGCAAATTCATTTTGCGCGCATGTTTTTTATTGTTTAACCTTCTATTTTGTTATACATGCGTGCAGATTTGTTTTGTACGCATGTACGGATTACTTTCGATTACTTCACTTCATCAACAGTCACAAACTCATACCCTTCGTTTGATAGAAAGGTCAATACATCAACTAAACTCTCGACTGTTGTTTGATGAATATCGTGCATGAGCACAATTCCACCATCCTGATGATTTGCTTTCACTACTTCAAGAATCGCTTGAGGATCATGACTTTTCCAATCTTCAGTATCAATCGTCCAGAGTACAGGTTTCATATCAGTCACTTGATTTACACTAGCATTTGTAGAGCCGTATGGCGGCCTAAATGTTGATGGTTTTTCTCCTATAGCTTGGTGAATGAGATCGTTCGTTTCATCAAACTCTTGTTTTATCTGGCTTTGACCTAACGTCGTTAAGTCAGGATGATTCATCGTATGATTTCCTATTTGATGACCTCTTTCATGAACTTGTCTTACAATATTTTGATTGTACTTGACTTTAGAACCAATCATATAAAACGTTGCTTTCGCATTGAATTTATCTAATATCTCTAACACATGTGGTGTCGTGCTGCCATTTGGTCCATCATCGAATGTAAGGGCAATTTTTTTTGTTTTTTGCACACCTTTATCTTCGACTTGGCTTGTTGGTTTTTCACTATTTTTAGTACCATTTTCTTGTTGTGTTTCCTCTGATGAAGGGGCTTCAGTATAAGGATGATCTTCTTCGGTTTTCGGAACATCAATATGTTCAGGCGTGTTTACTTTAATCTGAGCAAGTTGTTTATCAGTGAGCTGTGTTAAATCTTGGTCAATTAAAATGACCTTTCCTTCATCAGTTAAGGAATCTTTTATCTTTTCCGTTGAAACTTCTAGAGAAAATGCACCAAGCGCTCCGGCTGCAACGTCATATTCATTGAAATTGAAGACGATTTTTTCGCCTTTCGGGTACGCTTTTAATTGGTTGTTTTGAATATAGTCTTTCAATGTAGGGTAATCTACATAGAAGTCTTTATCTTTATCTTTCTTTATTTCCGCTGATATTACTTTGTATAGAATATCATGCGCTTTTGGCTCATTAATGATAAAGTCATTAAAAGTGAATACATTATAATTCTTATTATCAATTATCCAAGTCTTATATTGAACATAGCCATTAGCCCCACTAACATTCATTGTATTTTCGAAGACTAATGTATACAAATTTTCACTCAGTTTATCAAGTTTGAAGTTGATGTTATGTGTTGATATTTGATTTGCTTTTTCCATTCGCGTTGACTCTTGTTCAAATAACATCTTTTGTTCCTTAATAAATTGTAATATGACTTTATTAATATCATCATCATGAAACAGTGGATATTGATATGACGCGTGAATATTATGTTCATCAATCACATCCATTTGAACTTCAACTTCATCATATAATGTATTCTTTTCTCCGTCTTCATTTCGTATTGCATTATCTTTACTTTCATCTTTATTTTGGTGGTCATCGTTTTTTTCTTCAGTCTTATCTGCTTCATCCTTTTGGCTTTCGTCTGTCTCATTTTCATTCATTTTTTGACTCACTTGCTTCGATGCACTATTATCGTCACCTTGTCCATTAATCCATTGATAAGTAAGAACCCCAGTTACAATCAATACTAATAGCATCATTACAGACAAAATAACTTTTAAAATTTTTGATACATTCACTACAATATCCCCTTTGTGTATATGTATACTAATGATTTATATCTCTATAAAATGTAAACATTACAATATAATGTTCGTATAGTTATATGTAAATGTCAATAGCTATATGTCAATTACGTTACAAAAATATTACATCGCGTAACATTTATATAAAGCTTTTCCTTTGACCTTTATTGACTTTAATTGTATAGTACATATAGAATAAATTAATACAGTTTTGGAGGAGATTTATATGAACTTAATACCTACAGTTATTGAACAGACGAATCGTGGAGAACGTGCATACGACATTTATTCACGCTTATTAAAAGATAGAATTATTATGCTTGGTAGTGCGATTGATGATAACGTTGCAAACTCAGTCGTTTCTCAATTGTTATTCTTACAAGCACAAGATAGCGAGAAGGACATTTACTTATACATTAATTCACCAGGTGGTAGTGTTACAGCTGGTATGGCGATATATGATACAATTCAACATATCAAACCTGATGTTCAAACAATTTGTGTTGGGTTAGCAGCGAGTATGGGGTCATTTTTACTTGCAGCTGGAACTAAAGGTAAGCGTTATGCATTGCCTAATGCTGAAGTTATGATTCACCAACCGTTAGGTGGTGCGCAAGGTCAAGCGAGTGATATCGATATTGCTGCGCGTCATATTTTAAAAACACGTGAGAAGTTAAATAATATTCTGGCGGAACGTACTGGGCAAGATCTTAGTGTCATAGAGAAAGATACAGATCGTGATAACTTCATGACTGCTGAACAAGCGAATGAATATGGTTTAATTGATGATGTTATGGTGCCAGAAAAATAATATAATTGGTATATTTTTGAACACATGAGCTAACTCATGTGTTTTTTTATTGAATTGTCTTCTTCAACTACTATAAAATGAAATATACAAGATTTTATAAATAATAGTAACAAATGAACAATTTAATGGAGGTGCTTGAGTGAATATTATTATCGCAGGTGGAACAGGTCTTGTTGGGAGTGAACTCGTTCGGACATTATCAAGACTTGATGACACGAAAATATACATCCTTACACGGAGTGAATCAAATGAAGTAAATCCGTATTTACAATATGTGAATTGGGATGATATGAAAGAATTATTGCCGATTAACCCTCATATTATTATTAATTTAGCCGGTGCAACGTTAAACAAAAAATGGACGGATGAATATAAACAAGAAATATTAAATTCTCGTTTGCATACAATTGATTCATTATATCAATACGTCGATTCGTTATCTGTAAAACCTCACACGTACATCAATGCGTCAGCAGTTGGATACTATCCTACCAGTCAACATGTAAAATATGATGAAGGGGATGTCTTTCAAAGTCATGACTTCTTAAGTGGTGTTGTCTCACGTATTGAATATGAATCTGATAAGTTTTCACAGTTTGATACACGTGTTGTAAAGACACGATTTGGTATAATATTAGACCGCGAACAAGGCGCATTAAGCGAAATGATCAAGCCATATAAATTTGGTGTTGGTGGAAAAATTGGTTCAGGTAAGCAATGGATGAGTTGGATTCATATTGATGATGCAATTAATGCATTATTGTTCCTCATATTTAATAAAGATGTATGTGGTCCAGTTAATGTCGTTGCTCCACATGCAGAAAGACAAGAAAATTTCAGTAAAACATTAGCAAGTGTTATGGATAAGCCGAATATGGCAATTGTCCCCAAACCAATCATTAAGGCGATATTAGGAGAACGATCTCAATTAATACTTGAAGGGCAAAGTGTTCAACCTTCCGTCTTATTAGATAAAGGATTTAAATATAAATACCCAATGTTAGAACAAGCTTTAAATCATCTCATTCATATTAAAGATTACTCTTAATATCAAAAGAGCCAGTTATTCAATGAAGAATGACTGGCTCTTTCAATATATTCATAAAATTTTTAAATAGGTTCATCATTTTTCAATTTTTCCGCCAGTTCATCTAATTTCCTCAGTCGGTGATTGACACCAGATTTAGAGATTGGTCCAGTAGACACCATTTCACCTAATTCTTTCAAACTAACGTCTTGATGCAAAACTCTAAGTCGTGCAATTTCTTGTAAACGCTCTGGCAATTCATCGATGCCGATCATTTGATCGATAAATTTAATATTTTCTACTTGTCTCATTGCAGCACCAATCGTCTTATTCAAGTTGGCGGTTTCACAATTGACTAATCGGTTCACTGAATTGCGCATATCTCTTACAATGCGAACATCTTCAAATTTTAATAACCCTTGATAGCCACCAATGATACTCAAAAAGTCAGCAATTTTTTCGGCTTCTTTTAAATAGACGATATTGCCTTTCTTGCGTTCGAACCGCTTCGCATTGAGATCGAATTCATTCATTAATTGCACTAATTGCTCAGCATGTGTTACATACAATGAGAATATTTCCAAGTGGTATGATGACGTCTCCGGATTATTCACTGAACCTCCGGCAAGAAAAGCTCCTCGTAAATAACTTCTTCGATCTTCTACAGTCGATAAAAATTGCTGATCAATCTCTCTTAAAAACACACCATCAACTAAAATACCTAAATCTTTAAGTATTTCTTTCGTGTTATCTTGTATTCTACAAATATATACATTATTCTTTTTAAGTTTCATCTTTTTCCGAACGAGCAGTTTCACATCAACTTGATATTCATATCGGATTAAACTAAATATTCGGCGTGCGATGGCTGGGTTTTCAGTTTGTACACCGATGACAAATTGACCTTGATTAATGGTTAAGTCTCCATTCATTCGAATGAGTGCCGATAACTCTGCTTTAGGATGTGATTCTTGTATTGAAAGTCGTGTCAGTTCTTGTTTAACATCCGCTGCAAAGCTCATCTAAATCTTCTCCTTATTTCTTATACTGAATCGTGCTTGTCTCTTGCAACACTATGTCGTAAAGCAGTTGTGCGATGACTTCATTATTATGTCTTACTGCAAGTTCTTCGTTTATTTTAATTAATTCATCATGTGTAATGAGGTCAACACCTAATTGTCGAAGTTTCTCTTCGTCACATTCCACTATGGTTGCACCGGTTTCTTTATATATTGACGAAATGTGTTTTGTAATTGGCTTTGTGTTTGCGATTACATAATCAACAATAGATGCATTTGCGTGCTCATGTATTGCTTCTATATGATCTGAAACACTATACCCTTCTGTTTCACCTTTTTGCGTCATAATATTGCAGACATATGCTACAATCGCATCACTATTACGAATCGCCTCAGAAATTCCGCGGACAATAATATTCGGAATAACACTCGTATACAGACTTCCTGGCCCTAAAATAATTAAATCAGCATCTTTGATCGATTGGAGTGCATCGTCAACCGGTTTGATGGTCATCGGGGTTAAAAATACACGGTCAATTCTTGAATTATTTAATGGTATATTGGACTCACCGACAACGACAGTACCGTCTTCATGTAATGCACTTAGTATAGGTGAAGTATTTGTAGAAGGGAGGACTGTACCTTTTACATTAAGGATGGTGCTTAATTTCTCAATCGCATCACCAAAGTTATCAGAAAGCTCATTCATTGCTGCAATTAATATATTCCCGACAGAATGATTACTAATTTTACCTTCACTAAATCGATACTGAAATAATCGTTCTAAATCCGGTTCAACATCACTCAAAGCAGCAAGTACATTTCTAACATCTCCTGGTGCTGGAATTTTCATTTCATCTCGAATAACACCTGTACTCCCACCATCATCTGCAACTGTTACAATTGCAGTAATATCTAATGGTAGTGCTTTAAGTCCACGTGCTAGTACAGATAAACCTGTTCCACCACCCATCAAAACTACTTTTAACTTAGCCATCGAATTTCCCTTCTATCTTTGCATCTCTATGATTTGTATACACTTCGAATTCATAAAGATCCTGTAATTCTTCCCCTAAACGTCTGCTGATGGCAACACTACGATGTTGACCACCGGTACATCCTATTGCAATCGTTAATTGAGATTTTCCTTCATCAATATATTTAGGCAACATAAATTTAAGCATTTCAATTAATTTCTTATAAAATACTTCGGTATCCTGCCAATTCATAACGTATTGGTAAACATTGTCGTTTAACCCTGTATAAGGTCTTAATTCAATCTCATAATATGGATTCGGTAAAAATCTGACGTCAAACATGAGATCTGCGTCAATTGGGATACCATGTTTAAAACCGAAACTCAATACTTGAACGTGGAACGGTTTCTGTTTGGATTCTAACATCAAATCAAGTAGCGTATGTCTTAACTCTTTAGCTTTCAAATTAGACGTATCAATGACTTTATTGGCACGAATTTTCGCCTCTGTCAGTAATTCGCGTTCTTCTTTAATTGCATTCAATAATGTAACACCATTTGTTGCTAAAGGATGTGCTCTTCTTGTTTCTTTAAATCTTGACACTAACGCATCATCTGTCGCATCTAAAAATATTAGATATGGATACACTTCACCTTTTGCCATTATATTGTCCAATTCACCAATTAATGCTTTGAACAATTCCATCCCTCTCGTATCAATCGCGAGTGCAACCTTTTGCATTGTCTTCGGTGCGTCAATCATGATCTCAACAAGCTTAGATAATAACACTGGTGGTAAATTATCGATACAAAAATATCCACTATCTTCAAATGATTGTAATGCTGCGGATTTACCAGCTCCGGATAAACCAGTGATAATGACTAATTTTTTATTAGAATCCATTAGAACCTCCAATTATTTGTCATTCAATGTTTCAATATAATGCTGTGCTTCGATTGCAGCGACACTACCATCACCTGTTGCAGTAACGATTTGGCGTAACGTTTTATTACGAACATCTCCCACTGCATAAATCCCTGGAATCGCTGTATGCATTTTATCATCTGTTTCAATATAGCCAAGTTCATTCGTAATATTTAATCCTTCAACAACTTGACTCAATGGTTTCATGCCGATATAAACAAACACTCCATCCGCTTTGAATTCACGCGTTTCTTGATTGTTCTTATCTTTTAAGATGACACCGCTCACCTTATTATCTTCACCTAATATTTTTTCCACCGTTGTATCATAAATAAAATCGATTTTTTCATTCTTAAACGCACGATCTTGCAATATTTTCTGTGCACGTAGTTCATCACGTCGATGTACAATCGTTACTTTGTCAGCAAATTTCGTTAAGAAGATTCCTTCTTCAACAGCTGAGTCTCCACCACCAACGACGACAAGTTCACGTCCTTTAAAAAATGCTCCATCGCACACTGCACAATAACTTACACCACGTCCTCCAAATTCTTCTTCACCTGGAATACCCATTTTTTTATACTCAGCACCTGTTGCAATAATTATTGTTGTTGCAGTGATTTCTTTATCTGAAGTTTTAAGTACCTTATAGTCTCCACGATCTTCAATCGCTTCAATATTTGCATATTGATACGTTGCACCGAATTTCTTAGCGTGTTCGAACATTTTGTTACTTAGTTCAGGTCCTGAAATATAATCAAATCCTGGAAAGTTCTCCACTTCTTCAGTATTAGCCATCTGTCCACCAGGCATACCTCTTTCAAGCATTACCGTTTTTAAATTCGCGCGTGATGCATAAACTGCAGCTGTCATACCCGCTGGTCCTGCACCAATAATCGCTACATCATAGTCGACTGTCATTTATAATTCCTCCAATTTTATTATATCGTTATTGTAATATGCATTGGCAATGATTACATTGTAACTGCTCATATGTTTATTTACGTTAATTGATCAAGTGCTTTATTTAGTGCATAGAGTGAAATATTATATTCGTTACAAATATATTTTTTCGTTTTTTTATGGCCAATACTTTGATAATAATGATAAATCGTCGCCCCGATCAATGCAGTTAATTGTTTCTCTGTCAATTGATGAATATCATTCAAATCATCAATCGTTTCAATCCATATATGTGCCATTTCGATAAAATCATCATCCACTTTAAATTGAGCTCTTATCAGTTGCAATCCTTTATGAAGTGGTTGTACTTGTTTAAATTGGACCTGTTGGAAAATGTGGGTTAAATACAATTTCTCACGATCTATTAATTGATCTGTAAATGTCCAATATTTAGGATTGGCTAAAGACTCTCTATATTTGACATGTGACAATAAGAATATTCCAATCAATCGATCATTAGAGTCTTCACTATGCAATAACGGTTGAACAATTGATTCAACGTAATGTATATCTGCTTCATAGTCCCATGGTGCGATCACTTTATAATGTTTGAATTGACGCTGAATATATTGATAAAGTTTCTTTGCGAAATCATATTTATCAATATAATAACTTGAATTCATTAAAGCAATAAGTAACTGTAGATTATTTGTTGATTTTTTCTTTTTATAAATCTGAAAGAGTAAATCATATGCATCATAATATTGTTTTAAAAAGGATAACACTACACCTAATTTAAGCTTTTGATCATCATTAATCGGTCTAATTTTTTTGAGTGTTGATAGGTAATTTTCAAAAGCTTCCGTTTCGTTTAAGTTATATAACAATAGCGTGTAATGGCATAACGCAGTTATGTCTGTTTGATCAATCCTTAATAAATGTTCTAATAATGTTCTCGCTTCTTCGTACTCTTCATTAAATAGATAGGACATGGCGAGTAAGTTTTGAATGAGTCGTGATTCCATCACTTCGTCATTTTGAATGAGTAACCATTCTTTAGCTTCTTTCAACTTCCCTTGGTTAAACAAATGATGAAATATATATTGTGTTGTATACACTTCTGCTTCATACAAAATGTCATAGAGCGATGTATATTGAACATCGTACATTTCAAGCATATCATTCAAATAATCATCATCGTCTGCGATTTGAACATACATTAATCCGAATAAAAAAGCATCATTTGGTCGCTGTTGCTGAATATACATCTCGCTTAACTGCTGATAATACTGTTCAACATCTTCACCGTCAATAATATATGAAAATAAAATTTTTTCTGCTTCTTCTAATAAACCGTTCAATGACAACATTGAAGTATATGTATAACGATATAATTCATTATCTGGTTCCTTATCGTATGCAAGCTCAAATGAATTTAATGCACTTTTCCAATCATTATTTAATTCAAATTTCAATCCACGATGATAGTGGAATGCAGCATCTTGTTTGAACTCTACAATATCACTCATATTGTCACCTCGCAGTTTTTTAAAAGTTTCAATTTATAATCTATTTAATAATTTATTTATTATTTTCTTTAATTTGAATCGGATGTCCATACGCTATTGTATGCGCAGGTATATCTTTTGTAACCACCGATCCTGCACCAATTGTAGCATGATGACCGATTGTAACGCCTGGTAAAATTGTACAATTAGCACCAATCATAACATGATCCCCGATATGAATCTCGCCTAAACGATACTCATCCGTCAAGTATTCATGTGTTAGTAATGTAGTATTATAACCAATTACACAATTATTGCCAATAAATATTTTCTCTGGATAAAATAAGTCGAATACAACTTTGTAAGCAATTGATGTTTCACTTCCGATGTTCATTTTTAAAATCTGTTGATATACTTTACGCTTAACCTTCATTGAAGGAATGAATCGACATATCTCCATAACCAATGTATTTTTAAGTACTTTAGTAAATCGAATCGTTTGATACACATTCCATAATGGATTCACATTAAATCCTGATACTTTCTTTAATTTACGCATGGCGAGCACCGTTAGAATGTATTATATAATTACCTTCGACATCTCTATATTTCGGATGTGTTTGTTTGAATCGACGATAGACAATCATCGCAATTGATACAACAATGATCACAATGGAAATGACCTGTGCTACTCTTAACAGTTCTGTTAACATCAAACTATCCGTACGCATACCTTCAATGAAAAATCGTCCAACAGAATAATAAATTAAATATGTCAAGAATGTCTCACCGATCTTTAAATATGGTCGAATCAATAATAAAATAATGAATCCTATAATGCTCCATAAAGACTCATACAAAAATGTTGGATGATAATATGTCCCATTAATATTCATTTGGTTAATAATAAATTCAGGTAACATTAGAGATTCTAAAAATTGTCGACTAACTTCGCCACCGTGTGCTTCTTGGTTTATAAAATTTCCCCAACGTCCAATGGCTTGGCCTAAAATAATACTTGGTGCCGCAATATCAGCAAGTTGAAAGAAACTATACCCTTTCACTTTACAAAAGATATAACCAGCTAAAAAAGCACCGATTAATCCACCATGAATTGCCATGCCACCTTCATATACTTTGAAAATATCCATCAAATTGTCTTGATAGTTAGACCATTCAAAAATAACATAATACAACCTAGCACAAATGAGTGCACTAATAATCGTAACCATGACTAAATCTGGAATAACATCTTTAGGTAATTTCTTTTTAGTTGCTTCACGATCTGCAAGTAAATAACCAATCAACATACCTGTAGCAATAATGACTCCATACCATCTGATGGATAGTGGTCCTATTTCTAATGCAACAGGGTCAATAATAGATAATATCATATACGTTCTCCTATTTTATTGTTATGAATGTTAATCTGACCTCAATGAGTTCATTCGGCGGTTAATCTCATCCGCAGCATTAATTCCAAGTGCATTCATTCTAAAATTCATTGCTGCAACTTCTATAATCACTGCTAGGTTTCGTCCCGGTCGAATCGGAATCGTTTTTTTTGGAACTTCTATACCTAATATATTGTCATACTCGATATCTAATCCAATTCTATCGTACATTTTCCCTTGCTGCCATTGCTCTAAATTAATAATAAGCGAAATTCTCTTCTCTGGTAATACAGCACCTGCTCCAAATAATTGTAATACGTCAATGACTCCGATTCCACGAATCTCTAACATATTATCGATCAATGGAGGACTTGATCCCATCAATATATTGTCGGCAACTCGCTTAATAATGACGTTATCATCCGCGACAAGTCTATGTCCTCTTTTTATAAGCTCTAACGCTGCTTCACTTTTACCAACACCACTTGAACCTACGATCAGTACACCAACACCGTACACGTCAATTAATCCACCATGAACATTCGTTTCTAATGCCAGTTCTCGAGTTAAGTATTGCGTTAACCTTGCCATGAATGATGTTGTTGATTCATCAGTTTGTAATAATGGGATATCCATTTCATCGGTTGCTTCAATGATCTCATCAGGGATTTCTAAACCCCTTGTCACAATAATACAAGGGGTTTCAGGTTGACAGAGTTGCTTGATCCGTTCTTTTTTCATCGCAGAGGTTAACTTTTGATTAATAAAACTAATTTCAGTCGTCCCTAAAACTTGTATACGATCGCTTGAATAATATGAAAAGAACCCAGCAATCTCTAACCCTGGTCTTGAAAGGTCAGAATTTTCGATTGGTCGATCAAACTGTTGCACATCATTGATTGAATATAAGTCAAACTTTTCAATCAGTTGATTGACTTTAAGCATAATTTCCCCCCCGTCTCGTAAAGATTATTTGTTCAAATACGGTTTCAAGTATCGTCCTGTATGCGAAGTACCTTTATTTACAATTTCTTCAGGCGTTCCTGTGGCAATCACTTCACCGCCACCGATTCCTCCTTCAGGCCCTAAATCGATAATATAATCAGCACTTTTAATGACGTCTAAATTATGCTCAATGATAACAACTGTATCACCTTGATCAACTAACCTTTGAATGACTTTCAACAGTCGATTGATATCATCGACATGTAATCCCGTTGTCGGTTCATCCATAATGTATACAGATTTTCCATCAGATCTTTTTTGTAACTCTGCTGCTAGTTTAATCCGTTGAGCCTCTCCACCGGATAATGTCGTTGCTGATTGACCAAGCGTAATGTAACCTAGACCTACATCATATAACGTTTGAATCTTACGCTTAATCTTCGGTATGTTTTCGAAAAACGCTAACGCTTCTTCAACAGTCATATTTAACACATCAGCAATATTTTTATCCTTATAAGTGATTTCTAGTGTCTCTCTATTATAACGTGTTCCATGACAGACTTCACACGGAACATAGACATCCGGTAAGAAGTGCATTTCTATCTTGATAATACCGTCACCACGACATGCTTCACAGCGGCCGCCTTTAACGTTAAAACTGAATCGCCCTTTATTATACCCTCGAAGTTTCGCTTCATTTGTTTCTTGGAAAATATGTCTTATATCATCGAATACACTCGTATACGTTGCGGGATTTGATCTAGGTGTCCTACCAATTGGTGCTTGATCGATTTCAATAACCTTCTCAATATGGTCCAGTCCTTTAATTTGTTTATGTTGACCTGGCTCTGATTTATTTTTATATAACTTATTCGCAAGAGACTTATATAATATTTCATTAACAAGTGTACTTTTACCTGATCCTGAAACTCCTGTCACAACAGTCATTACATTCAATGGAATATCGACTGTCACATTTTTTAAGTTGTTCTGTGTCGCACCTTCTATCGTTAAATATTTATCTATCTTTCTTCTCTCTTTCGGTGTTTCAACAGATTTCTCACCACTTAAATATTGTCCTGTAATACTTTCTTTAATCGCCATGACTTCATCTGGTGTTCCTTGTGCTACAACTTTGCCACCATGGATACCTGCACCCGGTCCGATATCAATTAAATAATCACTAGCTCTCATTGTATCTTCATCATGTTCAACAACGATTAAAGTATTACCAAGTTCGGTCATTTCTTTCAATGTTTGAATGAGCTTATCATTGTCTTTTTGATGCAAACCAATAGATGGCTCATCTAAAACATATAACACGCCACTTAATCTTGACCCAATTTGAGTCGCAAGCCTAATTCGTTGAGCTTCTCCACCTGATAAAGAACCCGCCATTCGATCTAAAGTCAAATATTCTAAGCCAACATTATTCAAAAATCCTAATCGCTCTCTAATTTCTTTTAAAATAAGCTCTGCAATTTTCTCGTCTTTTGCTGATAACTCTATCTCTAAGAAATATTTTAAGCTTTCGCGAATCGACATCTCTGTAATTTCACCTATATGATGACCATTGATCTTAACTGCTAAAACTTTATCGTTCAATCGATAACCATTACACGATTTACACACTTGCTCATCCATATACTTCTCCATTTGTGTTCGCGTATATTCACTTGGTGATTCTCTGTATCTTCGCTCTATATTATTAACTACCCCTTCAAATGCCATAACACGTGTTCTAGTCACACCATTATCTTGTTCGAATTGGTATTCAATTTCATCATGATGTCCATACAATATGATGTCTTGTTGTTTTTTTGACAATTTATTGAATGGTGTATTTAAATTAATATTAAAATGTTTACACGTCGTCTGAAGCAATGTTGGATAATAGTTAGAGCTAATCGGTTGCCATGGTACAATCGCACCTTCTTCAATCGACAGAGATGGATCTGGAATGACCTTGTCTACATTGACAGACATCTTATGACCTAATCCATCACAAGATTCACACGCACCGAAAGGGGAATTGAAAGAAAACATACTTGGTTCAAGTTTATCGATTGAAAAGCCACAATCAGGACATGCGAAATGCTCAGAAAAAGTCATATCCTCTCCATCTATAACATTTACAATCACATTCCCTTCAGCAAGTTGAAGCGCTGTTTGAATTGAATCACTCAAGCGAGTTTCAATCTCCTCTTTAATAACTAAACGATCGACAATCACATCAATATGATGCTTTTTATTTTTATTCAATTCAGGCGTATCTTCAATATCATATATCTCTCCATTAATTCGGACACGTGCATACCCTTGTTTAGCCACCTGTTGGAGTAATTGCTTATGTTGCCCTTTCTTGCCATTAATCAGCGGTGAGAGAATTTGAATTTTGGTACGTTGTTCTAGAGTCATCACTTGATCTACCATCTGTTGAACGGTTTGCGATTGAATTGGTACATTATGATTCGGGCAATATGGTACACCGATACGTGCGTAAAGAAGCCTTAAGTAATCATAAATTTCTGTAACCGTTGCAACCGTCGACCTGGGATTTCTATTTGTTGTCTTCTGATCAATCGAAATTGCTGGTGATAATCCTTCAATTGTATCAACATCTGGCTTATCCATTTGACCTAAAAATTGTCTGGCATATGCACTCAATGACTCTACATAACGTCTTTGACCTTCTGCATATATCGTATCAAAAGCTAGACTAGACTTCCCTGAACCACTCAATCCAGTCATCACAACAAATTGGTTGCGTGGTATTTCGATATCTAATGCTTTTAAGTTATGTGTTCTTGCACCTTTAACGATAATTTTGTCATTTACCATGTGTTCACCTTCTCCAATTGATTATCCTTCACCTTTTAGTTCAAATAATACATCTCTTAACTCAGTTGCACGTTCAAAATCTAGTGCTTTCGCTGCTTCATTCATCTCTTGTTCAATTTTCTCGATTTGTTTTTCACGTTCTTTTTTCGTCAATTTCTTAGAAGATTTCTTTTTATCTTTCTGATCTTGCTTAGATTCAGAGACATCCAATGTGGCTTTAATAGAGTCTGGTATATTTTTTAATATCGTTTTCGGTTGAACATTATGTTGTTCATTGTATTGTAATTGTTTCTCTCGTCGACGTTTCGTCTCGTCAATTGCTATTCGCATCGAGTCAGTGATTTTATCACCATACATGATCACATGACCGTGCTCATTTCTAGCTGCACGTCCAATTGTTTGAATCAATGAACGATGCCCCCTTAAAAATCCTTCTTTATCTGCATCTAATATAGCAACTAAAGAAACTTCTGGAATGTCTAATCCTTCTCTTAGCAAGTTAATTCCAACCAATACATCGAATTCACCGCGTCTCAGGTCTCGTATAATTTCAAGACGCTCAAGTGTCTTGATCTCTGAATGTAGATAACGAACTTTAATTCCAGCCTCTTTAAAATAATTCGTTAAATCTTCACTCATCTTTTTCGTTAACGTTGTCACTAATACTCTTTCATTTCGTTGAACTCTCACATCGATTTCAGACATTAAATCATCGATTTGGTATTCTGTTTTACGAACTTCTACGATTGGATCTAGTAAGTATGTTGGTCGAATGATTTGTTCGACCATTTCATCCGTATGATCTAATTCATAAGGCCCTGGTGTCGCGGAAACGTATATCAGTTGATTTGTTTTCTCTTCAAATTCATCAAACATTAACGGTCGATTATCTAGAGCACTCGGTAATCTAAATCCATGATCTACAAGCACTTGTTTTCTTGCTCTATCTCCATTATACATACCTCTTACTTGTGGCAAAGTTACATGAGATTCATCAATCATAACGAGCCAGTCATCACCGAAATAATCAAGTAATGTATAAGGTGTAGATCCAAGTGGTCTGAGTGTGAGATGTACTGAGTAATTCTCAATGCCCGAGCAAAATCCCATCTCTCTCATCATTTCTAAATCATAATTTGTTCGTTGTTCTATTCTCTGAGCTTCAAGTAACTTTCCTTCTTCGTTAAATTTCTTTACTTGTTCTTCAAGCTCTTTCTCTATCCGTTCAATGGCAATATTCATCTTCTCTTCTCGTGTGACGAAGTGGGATGCAGGAAAAATAGGAAAATGTTCTCTTTCACCTAATACTTCACCAGTAATATGATTGATTTCACGTATTCTATCTATTTCATCGCCAAAAAATTCTACTCGAATACATTGTTCATCTCGACTGGCAGGGAATAATTCAACGACATCCCCTCTTACCCTGAACGTTCCACGGCGGAAATCAATATCATTACGTGTATATTGGATATCAATTAATGATCGTAAAAATTGGTTACGTTCTAATTCCATCCCTGTTCGAATGGACACAACCATCTCTCTATATTCATCCGGATTACCGAGACCGTATATGCAACTGACTGATGCAATAATAATTACATCATCACTTTCAAATAAAGCACTCGTCGCACTATGTCTCAACTTATCAATTTCGTCATTAATAGATGCATCTTTTTCGATAAACGTATCCGTATGAGGGACATATGCTTCAGGTTGATAATAATCGTAATAACTTACAAAATATTCAACACGATTATTAGGAAAAAATGACTTGAATTCGCTATATAATTGCCCTGCTAATGTTTTATTATGTGCAATAATTAGCGTTGGCTTACCAACTTGTTGTATTACATTACTCATTGTAAATGTTTTACCAGTTCCGGTTGCACCTAGTAGCGTTTGATGACGCTTACCTTCATTGACACCTTTCACCAGTTCTTCTATCGCTTTAGGTTGATCACCTTCTGGTTTATATTTAGATTCTAGTTCAAATGATTTATGCGCTCTTGTGTTCATTTATTACGACCTCACTTCACGGTATATTCATTACTATCATACCAAATATAACTCTATTTATCCAAACGTTCGTTCGTATAAAAGCCCTATAAAGTATTCGTATTGATACGTTTACTTTATAGGGCTCAATTAGACATTCATAATAATTATTTCACCACATTTAATCCATTCCATTATCATCAAGGTTTAATGTGTCAACTATATACATACCAATCACAAGAGAACATGCATCTAAAAACAATATCCACTCAGAATGAAAAAAATCTTTATACACTGAGACACCAATAAGTATTAATGCTAGCGTGCTGCCGATAAATTTATTTCTAGCAACGACAGAGAAAAATATGACGAGTGTCATTGGCATAACCATTGCCATCATATACCATCCAATCATGATATATTGTACCTTTTAAGCACTTCCTCTGTTAACTCTTTTAATTCTGAACGAGGAATAAACTTCTCGCTTAGCATATCTGGAATAATATTAGTTAAGAAATCTCTTACACAATATAAATGATTAAATGAAATGATTGTACTTAATGATGATTCATAGATTTCGAAAAATAATGGCTCAGGATTTCTCTTTTGAATTTCACCGAATGATTCATATAATAAATCAACTTTATCTGCCACCGATAAAATCTGACCCTCTAGCGTATGGTCTTTTCCTTCTTTAAAACGTTCTATATATATTTGTTGTAATGACTCGGGGAATTCACTTTGAACAAATTTGATCGACATCGTCTCTTCAACTTCACTGAAGAGATGATTTAACTCATTTGAAGCATATTTAACAGGCGTTTTTATATCACCCGTAAAAATTTCAGGGTAATCATGATTTAGCGCTTTTTCATACAATATTTTCCAATCAATATCCTTACCGTTTTGTTCTTCAACAGTAGCCAAATACTGGGCAATCTTAGTTACTTTAAATGAATGTGCTGCAACATTATGCTCATCATATTTAAACTTTCCTGGACAGCGAATTAGCTTCTCCATATCTGACAAACTTTTAAAGTAAGCATGTACTCCCATTATTTTCCCTCCATTTCATCATAGATAAATGACACAACATCTTCACTTAATGCACCATATTTAACATATAAAATTTCACCAGATTGATTCACGAAAAATGTCGTAGGGATCATAGATACAGTGTTATCTTTAATGAACTGATCTTCATCAACCGGTGTGTATGAATTGTATTTTACATGATATTTATCCAAAAACTTTTTACTTTGTGTTTTTGAGTCTTCAATATTGATGCCGATAATACTAACATCCTTGTCATCATAACGATTGTCGATATCTACTAAATCAGGCATTTCTTCATTACAAGGACCACACCAAGAAGCCCATACATTAATTACATTTAATTTACTTTCCAATTGAATATGATCTGAAGTTGATGTTTTCGTATTGACGACTTCAGGTAATTCAAACTGTTGGCCAATAATATCATAATTTTTCATCGTCTCAACTTCTCTTTCTAAACTCTCTTGATCTACACTGTTCAATGCATTATATGTATAAGTTGATGAAATGATGATAATAATCAATAATATTATGCTTAAGATAATTGTAATTTTCTTTTTCATATGAACCCTTCTTCAAACTGATGTAATTGTTCATATCTTAATTGACTTTGTAGTACAAATCAAGAAAAACAAACAAAAACTCCTGATATTACATCAGGAGTTTGAAAAATAAAAGTATATATTAGAATCTGTAATATCCGTCAACGTGTCCCCAGATCCAGCTTACTGAACGCTTACCGATACCGTCAGTTGGATTTAACGCATCATATACCATACCGTTTCCTAAGTATACTCCAACGTGAGTTCCGTTATTGAATACAACTAAGTCTCCCGCTTGAGGGTTAGAAACTTTAGTACCTGCTGCTTGTTGTCCACGAGCTGTACGAGGAATGTTAATTCCTTTATAAGCTTTCATGAATTGTTGTGTAAATGCTGAACAGTCAACTGCGTATTGGTTATTAGCTCCAAATACGTAACGCTTACCAGATGCAATACGTGCTGCAATTGATTCAACACTTCCGTTGCTTACAGATGAACTTGTTTGTTGAACTTGAGCTTTACGAGCTGCTTCTGCTTGACGTTGTGCTTCCGCTTGACGTTGTGCTTCCGCTTGACGCTCTGCTTCTGCTTGACGCTCTGCCTCTGCTTTACGAGCCGCTTCTGCTTGACGCTCTGCCTCTGCTTTACGAGCCGCTTCTGCTGCTTGATTGTTATCTTCTTTAACTGTATTTGTTTCTGCAGGCTTAACTTCTTCAGTTTCAACTGCTTCTACTGTACGTGTTTGTGTAGTTGCTTCAGCTTGAGCTGGTGCTTTAACGACTAATGTTTTACCAGCATAAATCATATCTGATGATAAGTTATTCCACTCTTTAATTTTCTTGTAATCTACATTGAACTTTTGTCCAATTTTATATAGTGTATCTCCATACTTAATAGTATAAGTAGAAGCATTTGTATTTACTGGTGCTTCTGAAGTTTGTTGAGTTGCTTCATTTGATTTAGATTCAGTACTAGTTGATGCTTCAACTTTTTCTTCTCCTACTTTGATGACTTGGTTAGGGAAAATTAAATGTGAAGAAATGTTGTTTAGGCTTTGGATTTCACTTACTGATGTATTGTACTTAGCAGCAATACTCCATAAAGTATCTCCAGCTTTGATTTTGTATTCACTTGCATCAGCTGTTGTTGTTGCAATTCCAGTTACCGCAGTTACAGTTGCTAAAGATAATAATGTTTTTTTCATTATAAAAATCCTCCTGATTTGTGTGTAAATAATCTTTTATCCGTGTTATCAAAATTAACTAGACTTAATATATCACACGATTTATGTTCTGTGGGCATTGTAATGAAGATGTAATATAAACGAAAGATAAAACTGCAACTTTGTAACATTAGATTTACAAACATCAAAAAGCTCAATAGTATTGTCATACTACTGAGCTTTGTTTATATTAATATTAAATAAATAGCATTGCGATTATTTAATTATTCATTATTATCCTATTGACTATTTTTTCTCTGCTAACCATGTCGCTAATGTTTCAGCTTCTTCATCTGTTACATCTATAGATGGCATTGAACCTTTACCATTAATTATTACATCCTTAATTTCATCTTTAGATAGTTTCGCTCCAATTTTAGCAAGTTCAGGACCATTCGCACCTTCTAAGTCTTGTCCATGACACCCAACACATGACTTATTGCTATAAAGTTCTTCAGCTTCTCCACTACCTGCCGTTGTCGCTGTATCTTCTGTCTTCGCTTCTTCCTCCTTCGGTTCTTCTTCTCCACCACATGCACCAAGTACTAAACTTGATAATAACACAACAGATAATACCTTCTTCATCTTCATCATGTTAAAGCCCCTTATATATTATATTCATTTCATTATAATTGTAACATAATGTTCACATTTATTATGTGATTTTACTCACTTTTAGCGAGTTGATTTCTTAAATATCCATCGATGAACATTTGCAAATACCCATCCATCACCTGATCTGTATTACCTGTTTCAATATTCGTTCTATGGTCCTTAACCATAGAATATGGATGGAAGACATATGATCTAATTTGACTGCCCCATCCAATTTCTTTTTGATTCCCTTTAATTTGGTCAATCTCAGCTTGGCGGTCTTCTATTTCTTTTTGATACAGTTTTGATTTCAGTAATTTCATTGCTTGCTCTCTATTTTTAATCTGAGATCTTTCATTTTGACATGTCACGACAATACCTGTTGGTTGATGTGTGATACGAACAGCAGAGTCAGTTGTATTAATGTGCTGACCTCCAGCACCACTAGCACGATATGTGTCAACTTTAATATCTTCATTGCGTACTTCTATTTCAATTTCATCTATATTAAATTCAGGAATTACATCACATGATGCAAAAGACGTATGTCTTCTTCCAGATGAATCGAATGGACTAATTCGAACGAGTCTATGAACCCCTTTTTCAGCTTTTAACAATCCATATGCATTATGACCAATGATGCGAAGTGTAACCGACTTAATACCCGCTTCATCACCTGATTGATATTCAATCGTCTCTATTTTAAAACCTTGCTTTTCAGCATATCGTTGGTACATTCGAAGTAGCATCTCTCCCCAGTCTTGTGATTCTGTCCCACCTGCGCCAGGATGTATTTCTAATATTGCATTATTTTGATCATGTTCATCACTTAACAATAAATTTAATTCAAATTGCTCAACATCATGTTTGAAATTAGTAATTTCATGCTCTATTTCATGAAATAACTCTTCATCATATTCTTCTTTTAATAATTGATATGTCGCTTCGATATTTTCATGTGTTATTACCAATTGATCAAAAGCCGTGACCACTTCTTTAATCATATTATTTCTTTGAATGACTTGTTCTGCTTTTTGATTGTCATCCCAAAAACTAGGCTCAGACATGATTTCCTCATATTCTTTTAGTTGAGTTCTCTTTTCTTCTAAGTCAAAGAGACCCCCTAAAGTCATTTATTTTATCATTCGTTTCATTAAGTATTGATTTTATTTCAAAAAGTTCCATCATTATCTACCTCTCGATTAATAAACAATATATTTAAATATTATTTTATCATAATTAATGCAGTATCAATTTAAATTAATAAATAAATTTCATATCTTTTATTGAAAATAATTACAACTATGGTATTTTTATATTTAAGAAATAATTTACATTTAAAAGGAGGATAGTTAAATTTAAGTTAATGTTGTTATTGTCATTTCTGTCACTTATTCCTAAAGCTAATATTAATATAATTGAAGAAGGGGTTTAATTTATGAAAAAAGTACTACTAGCTTCATTTACATTGTTATTATCATTATCACTGTATGGTTGTGGTAAGAAAGATGTTACAGAATACATATCATTAGAATTCAACGGAGTAGATGGATATGGAACTACATCATATGATGTTGATCATGAAAAATTAATGGAAGAAGCTTATGACATTAAAGAAGAAGATTTTAAAGATTTATCAGAAGATGAAATTAAAGAGAAGTTAGATGAAGATACATTCAAAGAACTACGCTCAATTGGTATGGATGGTGGTTTAGATATTAAAGTTGAACCAGATGAAAAACTTTCTAACGGTGACAAAGTAAAAGTAACTGTTGATTTCAATGAAGATGATGCTAAAAAGATTAAAACTGGTGAAAAGGAATTTGAAGTAAAAGGTTTAAAAGAACCAGAAAAACTTACTAAAGAAATTGCCAAAGACTTAGTATCAATCGATGTATCAGGGTTAAGTGGTGAAGGATATGCAGATGTATCATCAAATACAAATGGTTTAAGTGCGACAGCAAGTAAACAAGATAAACTTAAAAACGGTGATAAAATTGAAGTTAAGGTTAATGTTGAAGATGAAGAAGAATTAGCTAGAGAAGGTTATACTTCTGATAAGAAAAGTTTCACAATTAACAAAGAAGTATCTGGCTTGGAAGAGCCTAAAGTGCTTTCAAGTGATGATATAAAGAAACATGTCATTCCTAAATTTAAAGGTGCAAGTGGTTCTGGTACAGCTGAATTAGAAAATACATTTAGTGATGAATTAAGTAGTTTAAGGTTTACAGTTGAAAATAATGGTGAACTTGAAAACGGCGAAAAAACTAAAATAATTCTTGAAGATGATTATAAGTCTCAATTATCTAGCATGGGTTATGTCATGGAAGATTCTGAAGGTGTAGAAGTTGAAGTTAAAGATTTAACAGACTATGCAAGTAAAGCTAGTGATATAAAAAATTTAGATTCAGTTCTAAGAATGATTGACGAAAAAACAAAAGAAGAATATAAAAGTGATGATTATAAAATTTATAAAACAGTAGAGCATGGTACTTATTATAACCAAACACGAGAAGATAACAGTATTTTTGGAGATGGTCAAGTTCATGGTACATTAGTCAAGCTATATGAAATTACTATTTCTGATGATGATGGAGAAGAGACAGATAAATTTAATATTATTAGAGGTTATAAAGATTTAGAACTTGACGAAGATAAAAAGGTAAATGTTTCAAAAATTGAAGAGTATACTAATAAATATAATGATGGAGAATCAATCGCTACAGTTAAAGATCTATTAGAAGGATATGGCTATGAAGCTGTTGGTAATAGTAGTAAGAATGAAGATGGAAATGAGGATAATAAAGATAGCGATAAAGAGGATAATTCCAAAGATGAAGATGAGAATAGTAAAGAATAATCTTAAATAATTTCATAGTATTAAAAAACTACGCCAACTAGTATACCTAATTGGCGTAGTTTTTTAAATTATTACTTTCCTAAGCAACAGTTTTTATACTTTTTACCAGATCCACATGGACATGGTTCATTTCTTCCAACTTTCTCAACTTGCTTCGGCTGTGCTTTAATTTTCTGTTTACCATCATTTGCTTGCATCGCTTCGCCTTTAGCCACTTGTTTACGCTTAAGCTCTGCTTCTTCATTCACTTCTGCTTTCAAAATATATTTCGTCACGTCTTCTTCTATACTATCAACAACAGCATCAAATAATTCACGACCTTCGTTTTGGTAATCACGAAGTGGATTTATTTGTCCATATGACCTTAAATGGATTCCAGTTCTTAACTGGTCCATCGTATCAATGTGACTTGTCCATTTATTATCCATGACTTGTAATATGATCATTTTTTCAAACTGGCGCATACGTTCTTCGCCCAATAGCTCTTCTTTATGACGATATTCAGCCATCACTTTCTCATACATTACATCGAAAATTTCATCATGTTCTTTTCCAATCAATTCTTTCTCTGTCACTTCTTGATCTGTTAAGTAGTGATCATTCGCATAATTAATGAACGCTTCATAATTGTATTGGTCTTCGTCCCCAACAAAATGGAAGTTAATCGCTCTCTCAAGTGCACCTTTAATATATGATATCACTCGATCAGAATTATCGTCTGATTCTAAAATTTCATTACGCTCTTCATACATAATTTTACGTTGCTTCGCTTGTACATCATCGTATTCTAATAATCGTTTACGTGCATCGAAGTTGTTCCCTTCTACACGTTTTTGAGCAGATTCAACTGCACGTGATATCATTTTCGATTCAAGAGGTGTATCATCATTCATTCCAAAGCGTTCCATCATGCCATGTAATCGTTCTGATCCAAATCTAACCATCAATTCATCTCTTAATGATAAGTAAAATCTACTATCCCCGATATCTCCTTGACGGCCTGAACGTCCTCTTAACTGATCATCGATACGTCGTGATTCATGTCGTTCAGTACCGATCACCGCAAGTCCGCCGACATCCGTGACACCTTCACCAAGTTTGATATCCGTACCACGGCCAGCCATATTTGTAGCAATCGTTACTGAACCACGTTCACCTGCATTTTGAATGATTTCAGCTTCTTTTTCATGATTTTTTGCATTTAAAACATTATGTCTTACGCCATTTTTCTTAAGAAGTTTAGATAAATATTCACTCGTTTCTACAGCAACAGTACCAATTAAAACAGGCTGACCTGCCTTATGTTTCGCAATAACCTCTTCAACAATTGCTTTATATTTTCCTTCCGGTGTTGCATAAATCAGGTCAGGTTTATCTGCCCTTGCAATCGGTTTGTTCGTAGGGATTTGAGTCACTTTCATGTTATAAATATCCATGAATTCTTCTTCTTCCGTTTTTGCTGTCCCCGTCATTCCACTAAGCTTATTATACATTCTGAAGAAGTTTTGGAATGTAATCGATGCCATAGTCTTTGATTCATTCTTAATCTCGACACCTTCTTTAGCTTCAATCGCTTGGTGTAATCCTTCAGAAAATCGACGACCACTCATCGTACGCCCTGTAAATTGGTCAACAATAACCACTTCTCCATCTTGTATCACGTAATCTTTATCACGCAACATTGTGTGGTGCGCTTTTAATGCATTATTTATATGATGTACTAAGTTCACATGTGCAACGTCGAACAAATTGTCAACTTTGAACATTTTTTCAGCTTTTTCGATCCCTTGTTCAGTCAGTTGAATACCTTTCGTTTGTTCATCATACGTATAATCATCATCTGATTTCAACATTCTTACAAATGCATTCGATTGGACATATAGTGTATTTGATTTCTCAGCTTGACCTGAAATAATTAATGGTGTTCTAGCTTCATCTATTAAAATTGAGTCCACTTCGTCGATGATTGCAAAATTTAATTCACGCATTACTCTGTCTTTCTTATACGCCACCATGTTATCTCTCAAATAATCAAACCCTAATTCATTATTCGTGCTATACGTAATGTCTTGATTATATGCATGTCGCTTATCAACCGTTTCTTTGGCGTTTAAGTTTAAACCAACCGTTAAACCGAGAAATTCATATAACTTACTCATTTCTTCTGATTGAACACTTGATAAGTATTCATTGACTGTTACGACATGAACTCCACGTTTTGTTAGTGCATTTAAATAGACCGGCATCGTTGCTGTTAATGTTTTACCTTCACCTGTTTTCATTTCTGCAATATCACCACGGTGTATCGCAATACCACCCATAACTTGTACTTTATAAGGTGATAGCCCTAATGTTCTCTTTGCCGCTTCACGAACGAGTGCAAATGCTTCTGGTAATATTTTATCTAAATATTTATCTTGTTGATCGATAGAACCCATTTCACTTAAATCATCAATATATTTATTTGTTTTTTCGATAAAGTCCTCGTCACTATATTTAGAAACCTCTTCTTCATACTGCATCACTTTATCGGCTATTTTTGATAAACTATTCAACTCTCTTTTATTCCCATCTAACACTTTCTTTAAAAAACCCATTAAGCTATCTCCTTTGCTCGTTCTTCATCTTTCAATGATAGCACTTTTTGACAGTATTTAAAACTGATATATGTTCCTTTATAAACTGTTACAAAAAATAAAAACACCGATCACAGTTAGCGATCGGTGCTTGAGTTTTAAATGTTTTTATTTTGTTTCAATTAATCCATATTTATCATCTTTACGTCGATATACGATACTTGTCTCATCAGTCTCTGCATCTGTAAAGATATAGAAATCATGTCCTAACATGTTCATTTGAAGTACCGCTTCTTCAGCATCCATTGGTTTTAAGCTGAATTGTTTAGATTTAATAATTTTAATGTCATCTTCTTCATCGTGATCCGGTTGAGTTGGCTCCACATGATTAAAGACATCTTGTTCTATACCTTTTTCACGGAATTTACGGTTCACTTTTGTTTTATGTTTTCTAATTTGTCTTTCTAATTTATCAACAATTAAATCCGTTGCAGCGTATAAATCATCATGACGTTCTTCAGCCCTTAATGTCAGATCCTTGAATGGGATTGTCACTTCGATTTTCGCTTTTGAATTATTATACGTCTTAATGTTTACATGCGCTTGTGCATTTGGACGATTTGCGAAGTAACGTTCTAGTTTATCGAGTTTTTTCTCGATGTGCTCACGAATTGCACCTGTTACTTCGATATTCTCTCCTCTAATTTCGTACTTAATCATAACTATCCACTCCGTTTCTATTGTTGTGTTAAAAAATATTTAACACTTATTTTCTACTTTTATTATACCCTTTTTTCCCTGCGTTTGCAAACGCATACACCTTTATATCATAAGGATTCAGATGGTTTAACACTTGTGCTGCATGGTGAATTGTCACCCCTGTCGTGATGATATCATCTACTATAATGATTGTTTTATCTTTGAAATCTATTGATACTTTCTTTATCTCATCTTCATCAATATAAAATGGATTATTTAACGCTAACCTTTGTTCTAAAGTTAATTGCGATTGCGTATATTGTTTATTCGTTCTTAAAATACGCTCATATCGAATTGAACTAGCATCCAACATCACTTCAACTTGATTAAACCCTCTGATCTTCAATCGTTCTTCACTGATTGGTATCGGCACGATAACACACTGTTTAGCTTGTAATTCATAATACACTAAATCTTTTTGAATGATATCTGATAATACACTTGCTCTTGCAATATCACCATTTGCTTTTAACTGATAAAAATAATCTTGTATAAAGGGGGTATAATGAAAAGAATAATGAGCAATTGATTTGTAATATGATAATTCTGGTTCAATGGTTGTTTTCTTAAATGTACCATTTTCGTTAAAATCATTACCATCCGTTATGACATAACGACTGTTCTCATTTTTTCTAACTCTACTTCTATTGATTAGATCTATACATGATTGACATATACTTAACTGATCTTGGTCATACGCTCTATAATCACAAATCAACATTTGTAACATCGTCATAAAATCAGTGTCATACTTAATATTTGACAGACAATTTATACACTTTTCATTCATATTAAATCAATACCCCTAAAATAAATGTTTATTATTTAATTCGTTGTATATTTGTACAATTATTTAATATTTTGTTTATTAATGATTGTTGTGAATTTTATGGCTGATTTATATTTACTTGTCTTCCATATAATCTCCATCTTTGATTCATATCTCTTATATATTTACATGCATAATACAGCTCCATATTATATAAAGCATAATACAAAGTGACTGTTCCACTTTTCGGTCCTATATAACGATCTGCTCTACCCATCATTTGTATCAATGTATTACGATCAAATTTGTGACTTCGCAATATAATAATATTTACATCTTTAAACGTTAGTCCTCTCTCCAACAATGTTGTTGATAATAGTACCGTGATTCGCCCTTGCTTGAAATCATCGATTAATTCCGTTCGGAGCTCACTATTCGAATAAATATAACCAATCTTAGATACATTTTGACGGAACTGATTTTGCAAAAATTCATTCAAAGTTAAAAGTTGTTCGATAGAGTGTACATAGATTAATAACTTTTTATTTTTATCCATCGCATTATTCAAAGAAATATATGGTTTGATTGCCTCACATACTATCCGCTGTTCAAATCGACTAGGTAAAAATTTCAATCTTGGTGTAACTAATGGCTTTTCATGAAACCGGACAGGTAAAATAAATGAATTTGCTTTCGGAATACGTTTTAAAGTAGGATTCAATGTAGCTGATACATAAATCAAAGTCCCTGAATGTGATAGCGCACTCAAAACAATGTCATGTAGTCTTAAATCACCACTGTATGGATATGCGTCCGCTTCATCAATGATAATGATGTCAAAGTAATTTTTATAATAAATTAATTGATGGATTGTCATAAAGTGCAACGAGTTGAACACGTGCTTACATATACCCATACACCTTATTGTAAACTCTACATCGAAGTATCGTTGTGCCTTTTCATGCAAATCCACGATAACATCCCTCCTTGGACAGACAATCGCAATGTTCAATTGACGATTCCTTGTGACCCATTTGTCACAACAGCTCAAAATAATCTCACTTTTACCGGCACCAGTCACTGCATATAAAAGATATTCATCGGTTGCTTTTTGTCTAGTTGTTGAATTACATATTGTTTTACATTGTATTCGATCAGACATTTGTTCGATGATACTTTGTTGATAGTGAGTGAGTTCGAACGGTAACCGAATTGATAATGCGTTAATGTCTTTATAATCTTGATGTGAATGGTTTACATATGGATAACCTTCAAAAGAATGAAACATACCGTATTGACTACATCTCCTACAATACAATGTGCTTCGCTGAGTAAATTGATGGATAAAAGAATGGAAGTCTGTTGGGTCTATTGAACAACATCGATTACATTTCCCTTGTGATATGAATGGATCAACATGAATATCACGATAAGACTTTTTATCATTAGATTTATCTAATGTCTCAATTTGTTTTCGGGTTAAGTAATATTTCATTCATAGTCTCCTATTTTTATATTATTTATTTATGTTACTGATCTATCATATTCAGGTACGAAATTCTTGAATAATTTTTTTGTATATTATTCTGAAACTCACGACAAGCACAACTTAACCTTTTTCATTTGATTTGAATTGTGTAAAAAGAGCAATAAAAAAGCACATGACCATGTATTGGTATGTGCTGTAAAATATTATATTTCTGTATGAACCGATTAGAAATCCCCGATCACCCATCCCATAGCAAGTGCTCCGGAACCTAAGTGCGTCCCAATTACTGGACCAAAGTGGCTCAGTGTAATATTTATATTAGGGTACTTTTCCTTCATTTTATATAGCCACTTTTCAGCAGCATCTTCATTATTAGCGTGAATAATTGTCGCATGTATCTGTTCATCCGGATACTGATGAACAATATCCTCAAAATAATGTTCTATTTGTTTAAGTGCTTTATTTAATGTTCTAATTTTGGCATTCGGAACAATCAATCCATCTTCAAAAGTGAGTACTGGTTTAATATGCAACATCGTCCCAATCATCGCTTGTGTTGCAGTTAATCGTCCTCCTTTTCTAAGGTTCGATAAATCATCAACAACAATATAACCTTCCGTTGTTTGGTCTCGCATTTTAGTCATCTCATCGATTATTTCATCGGCAGTTCGTTGATTTTTATGCTTGTATGCAAAATCTACATAAAAGCCTTCTATCATGCAAGCTAATTTTGAATCAAATGAGTAAACATCAATACCATCTACACTCTTCCCAGCCGTAATAGAATTTTGATATGTCCCACTAATGCCAGATGACAAATGAATTGCAATGGCTTTTTCATAGCCTTTATTTTTTAACTGTTCTAATAGGTCAATATATTCACCAATAGACGGTTGACTTGTCATCGGTAGTTCTTCTACCTGCTTCAATTTAGCATAAAATTCATTTGTAGTTATTTCATGAGATTCTTTGTATGATGACTGATTCAATATTACTGATAATGAAATAACATATAAGTCGTCATGCTGCTCTATATAATCATTACTTAAATAGGCAGTCGAATCTGTTATGATTGCTGTTTTCATTATAGAACCCCCTTCTTCTAAACATCCCTCTATGTTATAATAAACAAAAATTAAGACGAAATAAAGTTATTTTATTTTCTCACATAAACGAGGTCATTAAGATGTCAACTAACTTAACGATTTTAAATTCCCACCATACGACAATTGAAATTAAAAATTCAACATTTATCGCCTATCTAAAATACGTTGAGTCCGAACAAGAGGCAAAGTATTTTATTGAAAAAATTAAGCAACAACACCCTGACGCAAATCATAATTGCTCCGCATATATTATTGGACAACATCAAACAATCCAAAAAGCTAATGACGATGGTGAACCGTCAGGTACTGCAGGTGTTCCAATGTTAGAAGTTTTAAAAAAACAAAACCTTCATAATATATGCGTCGTTGTCACAAGGTATTTCGGTGGCATTAAGTTAGGTGGCGGTGGATTAATACGTGCATATAGTAAATCAACAAGTGAAGTTATTAATGATTCAACCATTGTCGCAATGAAACCATCTAAGCACGTCCAACTCACATTAAATTATGATCAGACACAGAAATTTGAACACGCGATTAAGGACACTGATTATTTACTTCAAGATACAACGTATACAGAAAATGTAACCTATGATTTAGCAATTTTAGAATCTGATTATGATGATTTTTTAGATTGGTTAAATCAAATGACACAATCCAATTATGATCTTATCGAAAAAGAAACAACGTTAAAAGGTTTCCCTGTTTAACGTTGTTTCTGCTTTTATCTATCTTTCTATTTATTGTATAATTTATTTTGTTTAATTTTTTCTTCGTATCATATTACGAATAGTATTTAATATCGGCTTATAATCATCATCGATTAACCCTGTCATCTCCACAATCAATTGAATTGTAATTAACAGTAACACAAATATAATAAAGACACCCCAATTTGTAGAATGATACAAGACGATACTCGCAGCACTAAACATAATAGCAATCGTGTAAATCAATATAACCGTTTGCCTATGACTAAACCCTAATTTAATAAGTTTATGATGTAAGTGTTCTTTATCAGCATTTACAATGGATACCCCTTTTTTATATCTTCTAATGACTGCAAAAAACATATCAACAAATGGAACCCCCAATATGACTAATGGGAAAAATAAAGAAATTAAAGTAATATTTTTAAATCCAAGTAATGATACGACACTAATGATATATCCAATGAGTAAAGCACCGTTATCTCCCATAAATATTTTTGCAGGATGAAAGTTATAAACAAGAAAACCTAATAAACTCCCAATTAAAATGACACAAATAAGCATGATGAAGATGTTTCCTTGTAGTATCGATATAAAGCCAATTGTCGTCAACGCAATCACTGCAACACCACTAGATAAACCATCTAATCCATCGATTAAATTAAATGCATTTGTAATTCCAACAACCCAAATGATTGTCACAGGTATACTCCAAAAACCAAACTCAATCAAGTAACCAAAGGGTGAAATAAAATCAATCATAATACCATAATAAACAACAATACCCGCTACGAAAGTTTGGACTAACAACTTAATCCAAGCCTTTAAGTCAACTACATCATCAATTAACCCTAGTAGTAGTAATATCCCTCCACCTATCACAATCGGCTTAATTTCAGGCTCAAACGGGTCAGCGATTAATAGACCTACGATAAAACTAATATATATAGGAACCCCACCAATCGTAGGTATAGGAGTTTTATGTACTTTACGATCATTTGGCATATCTACAATATCCCAACGTTTTGCTAATATTATCGTTAACGGTGTAGTGATGATTGCGACACAAAAAGTTAACAACAATACAATTAAAGTTTGCATATCAGTTATCCACCTATCAATAAGTTACTTTACTAAACGAATACATTCTTTATGATTTATCATATTTATTTATATCATAAATTCTCAATAAATTATATAAAGTTTCATTATTCGACTAGATCTCTACATTACAAATCAAAATAATTACGATAAAATAAATATAAATGTTATATAATGATAGAATAAAATTATACAATCATATGAATATGTTTATATGTAAGTTGATTTATTATATAATTTTATCAATTATATATGATAAATACATAATATTAAGCAACATACCAGAAAACAAAAAGAGGTGTATTTAAAGTGAGACGTTCTGAATATCAACAACAAGAAAAAAAAGCTTTCCCATGGGTTAAAGTGTTACTCTCATTGATCCTAATTATTACATTGCTTATTGCAGGGATCTTTTTGTACCTATTCCTTAAAGTTAAAAGCACTGCAGATACGATGACTGATGAAGAAACAGTAAACTATACATCAGAGAAACGTGAAAAGAAAGTTGATTTAAAGAAAAAGGAACCTATTTCAGTCGTATTATTTGGAACCGATTCTGATGCCGTGAGAGAAAGTAAAGGTAGTGGTGCTCGAACAGATACAATTATCGTTGCTACAATTAATCCAAACAAAGATAAAACGACAATGGTCAGTATCCCACGTGATACTCAAGCCAAGCTTGCAGATGTTGGAACTGTTGAAAAAATAAATCATGCTTATGCGTATGGTGGCCCAACAACAGCGATGAAAACGGTCGAAAACCTCTTAGACATTCCGATTGACTTCTATGCAACTGTAAACATGGATGGATTCACAACAGTCATTGATAAAATAGGTGGTATCGATGTGACAAGCCCAAATACATTCAGTATGGGTGGTTACTCATTTGTTGAAGGCGAGACGTACCATATGGATGGTAAAGAAGCGCTCGCATTCTCACGAAGTCGTAAACAAGCAGGTAGTGGCGGAGACTTCGGACGCCAAAATAGACAACAACTTGTCGTAGAATCAATTATGAAAAATCTTGTAAGTATTAACTCCGCATCTAATATTAATGGTATTCTTGATACTTTCGGTTCCAACGTGATTACAAATGCTTCTTTCAATGACTTAACAAAACTACAAAGCTATGGCGGTGCATTAGATAACATTGAACGTGATGCTTTAGAAGGATCTGGTGGAATCCAAGGTGATGGTTTATGGTATTTTGTACCGAGCCAACAATCCATTAACAATGTTAGCAATAAAGCTCGAGAAAATTTAGAGCTTTAATGTTAAAATAATAAAGTATTAAAAATAAAGCTATTATTAGCTTTATTTTTTTGTGATATGATGAAACTTTTGTTGTGAAAGAAGGTTATTTAACATGAAACAATCTAAATGGTGGGACTATCTACTCGTGATTGTCGGGGCAATTATTGTCGGTGTTACATACAATGCTTTTTTACTCCCCGCTAAACTTGCCGCGGGTGGCTTGAGCGGAATTACAACAATTTTATATGAGTTGTTTAGATTTGATCCAGCTACAGTTCAATATTTAGTCAATATCCCTTTATTCATTCTTGGATTAATTTTTCTCGGTAAAGATTTTACTTTAAAATCTATTATCGGTACTTTTATTGTGCCTACAGCAATATTTTTCTCAAAAGGTATTGTTCCTCATGGTGTGACAGATCCTTTATTAAGTTCGATATACGGTGGGATTGTCCTTGGACTTGGGCTCGGATTAGTCTACAGAGGTAACGGTAGTACGGGAGGAACAGTAACAATTGCTCAACTTCTACGTAAATTCACGGGGATCTCTAGTGGTTTCTCACAATTACTAGTAGATGCTATTGTTGTCATTACTAGTGCTTTAGTATTCAGCTTTGAGCTAGCATTATATGCTCTAATTGCAATTTACGTTACAAGTAAAGTGATTGATTTCGCTCAATTACAAACTGGTGATAACAAAATGGTCTTCATTATTACTCAGAATAAATCAGATGTCATTAATGTACTCCATGAATCAGTGGATCGAGGGGTTACAGAAATTAGCGCTCTCGGCGGATATTCAGGAGAGCAAAGATCTCTTCTATTATCTGTGATGGAAACGAAAGAAGCGATTTTTTTCAAACAAGTGATGCAACGAGAACAACCGAATTCATTTGTAATTTTTATAAACACGTCAGAAATCTTAGGGCGTGGATTTTCAAAAGGGAAGTATGATATAGAATCATAACTTGAGGTGTTTATATGTTATCGTCTGTATTCATTAACATAGCTATTATCATTGCGGGAGTATACCTGCTTATTCGTATTCAATTATTTGACCATTTAAATATTATGAAAAATAAAAATATCATTTCTATTTTGATGACAGTATTGGCAATAGTCTTATTAAAGTTCCCAATTCAACTTTCAGAAGAGCATCTATACTTAAGCTTTCTCATCATCATATTGTTATCGACAATCACATCACCAGTGCATACATTTATTAGTGCTTTAGTATTGTGTATTGCACATTATATTTTGATTCATTTTGATTTATTTTGGATGATTTTTTATTTGATCATTGCGCTTTTATTATCTAATATAGCCCCTTTCATAAAGGCAAATAGATTTAAAAATTTAATGTTATTTTTAACGTTATCCTTAATGATTTTTACAATTTTGCATATTTTTAACCCTGTAGAGCCATTAGTATTATTTTTATTTATCCCAATTTGCTATATTGCGATGCTTTCACTTTATTTAATATATAATGACTTAGATACATTCTCTGAATTAACTTTGAAGCAAAAATTTAGCCAGTCAAAAGATATTTTGACGAGCTTGTATAATGTGCGTCAATTTGATTACGATATCAATGAAGCCAATAATAATATTGAAACAATTCAATCATTTGGCCTAATATTGATTGATATTGATCACTTTAAATCAGTCAATGACAATTATGGATTTGAAAGTGGTGACTTAGTTCTTAAACAAATGAGCCAACTTATCTTGAACTATCTACCAAGAAATTCAAAAGCATATCGTAATAGTGGTGAAGAATTTTCAATCATTTCATTTGGCGCTTCATACAACGAATTGATTCATATTGCAGAATCCATTCGAAGGAATGTTGAAAAATCAACATTCCATACAAAGCATAATACGACATTAAATTTAACTGTTTCAATCGGAATCGGTTATAAGACTAAAGACGATATTTCAACAAATCGAAAAGTATTTATTGATGCAGATGAAATGCTCTATGAAGCAAAGAAAAATGGTACAAATAAAGTAATGTTCAATCCAACATTAACATTTAAAGCAGGTGATTCTGATGACTTATAATCATCAAATTGTAACAGACATTTCATTACTTGCAGGTCAAATTCTTTTAGAATCCGGTGCCGAAACTTATCGTGTAGAAGATACAATGAGTAGAATCGCTCGAAGCTTTGGAATCCGTAATACAGAAAATTTCGTAACTCCAACAGTTGTTATGTTCAGTATTAACGGTTATAACTCACAACTCGTCCGCATTAATGAAAGAGCAATCAACCTTGAGAAGATTGAAAGAACCAATGAAATCTCTCGAGCATTAGTCGGTGGTCACATTTCACCGGAAGAAGCGCTCGAAAAACTTACAGAATTGAAAGATACTAAATTGAGTTATTCAATTTTAATGAAAGTATTTGCTGCTGCACTCACCTCTTTATGTTTCTTTATTATGTTTAGAGGTGATTTTGAAGAATCTTTAATTGCATTCCTCGCTGGTGGTATTGGATGGATTACTTTTGAATGTGTAACTCTCTATACGAAGGCAAAGTTTTTCAATGAATTTTTCGCTTCATTTGCAGTTGCTCTTGTTGCTCAATGTTTCGCTATCACAATAGAATCAATTAATATGAGTTTAATTATCATCTCTGCATTGATGCCACTTGTTCCTGGTGTACCAATCACTAATGCAATACGAGATATATTAGCAGGCCAATTATTAGCTGGTTTAAGTAAAGGTGTGGAAGCTAGTATAACTGCCTTTGCAATCGGGGCTGGCGTTGCCATCGTGCTGATGTTCTTATAATCCCAAAAGTCATTCGTTTAAGGAGGATACATGTTTTATATTATTCAATGCATAATGAGCTTTTTCGCTTCTTTTACATTTGGAATACTATTTAATGTTAAACGTGAACTACTCATATATTGTGGAGTTATCGGAGCTATTGGTTGGTTAGTTTATGTTACTTTACAAGAGTTCGTATTCCAACCTATTTTTTGTATTTTCGTTGCAAGTTTTACTCTATCACTTAGTGCTCATATATTAAGTAAAATCGTAAAAAAGCCTGTGATTCTCTTTATTGTTTGTGGAATTATTCCATTAGTTCCAGGTGGCCTTGCGTACGAAACAACTAAACTTCTTGTACAAACCAATTATGATGGCGCATTATCTAAAGGATTAGAAGCTCTACTGAACTCAGGTTCGATAGCCATCGGAATCGTAGCAAGTGAAATTATCTTCCAGCTATTCCATGAACTATATATAACAATTAAAAGGAGTGTAACCAATGAAAAAAATAAATATTAATCAGACTGAAGTTATTAACAGATTTATTCAATATGCTAAGATCGACTCTCAATCTAACCCTGCAAATAAAACAACACCGTCTACAAAAAACCAATGGGATATGTTACATCTATTAAAATCACAACTTGACCAAATGGATATTGAATCCACACTGGATCATCATGGCTACTTATTCGCTACGTTACATTCTAATCTTGAGGACGATAACTCTTATACAATTGGTTTCTTATCACATGTTGATACCGCAACGGATTACAATGCGTCAAATGTTGCACCCCAAATCCATGAACACTATTCTGGGGAGAAGCTTCAATTAAATCAATCGACAACCTTAGATCCTGAAGAGTTTCCTCATTTAAAAACTTTGAATGATGTAACTTTAATCACAACTTCAGGCGATACATTATTGAGTGCTGATAATAAAGCTGGTGTCACAGCGATTATGGAATTGATTAAATATTTAGTCGAACACCCGGAAGTTCCTCACGGCACATTGAAATTTGGCTTTACACCTGATGAAGAAATTGGACGTGGTCCACATCATTTCGATGTTGAGGCCTTTAATGCGGATTATGCCTATACAGTTGACGGTGGTATATTAGGCGAACTTCAATATGAAAGCTTTAATGCAGCGAGTGCAGTTGTTGAAGTAAAAGGGCGAAATATCCATCCAGGTGCAGCAAAGAATCAAATGATTAACGCGATGAGTATTCTTGCCAAGTATCATTCTAATTTGCCAAATGAAGAAGTTCCAGAACTTACGGAAGGATATGAAGGATTTATCCATTTACTTCAAATGACCGGTGACGTACAAAGTGCAAAAGCAGAATATATTATTAGAGACCATGATAAAGAACTTTTCAATGAAAAGAAACAACTCATGATGCAAAAAGTCGAAAGACTTAATAAAATTCACAACAAAGAATTAGTCTCTATTCGAATTGAAGATCAATACAAAAATATGGGTGATGTGATCAACCAACATCCAAAACTCATTGAAGTCGCAAAATCATCAATGAAAACAATAGGAATAAATCCAATTGTCGAACCTATTCGTGGTGGTACTGACGGATCGCAATTATCGTTTATGGGCCTTCCTACCCCTAATATATTCACAGGAGGAGCGAACTTCCATGGTCCTTACGAATATTTAGTTGTCGACCATTTGATACAATGTATTCATACATTAATTCAAATCAGTGTTGAATTTTCACAAATAAAAAAATAATGTACAAAAATAGAGGTGTATCACATCAGTGATATACCTCTATTTTTTGTAAGTCAATCATTCTTCTGCATCAGCCAATGATAACAATGTAATATCTTGGTGGGATTTGCTCCACTTAATTTCACCATTTTGGAAATACAATGCTTGTGGTGATTCATGCTTAATCCCGAATTCTGATTCAATATAATTAGATAAATCTCTTTCTTCTTGAACTATTAAGTAATATCCATCCATATCTCTTTCATATAAAAAGTTATTATAAATATCAAATGCACTTGCCGAAATTGGACAAGTCTCACTATGTTTAAAAACAAAAATAGATTCGTTATCCTCTAGCATTTTGTTGAAATGGTCAATTGATGTCAATTTAGAAACCATATTTTCACCTCGCTACCTTATAATACAATGGTTTTGTTCAAATGGCTAGAGTAAAATTAACACGATTTCAATGAAAACGCAAATGAAGTTATGATATAATGACGTTCAATAGTAAATAATTAACGATATATTGAGAAAGTAGTTGATCTATATAATGAAAACTTCAAAAGACAATCCGACGATTCCGTTTAAAAGATGGTCTATTATTGATACGATTAATTTAACCGTTTTATTACTCGTTGCCTTATTTTTAAAAGACGATATCGTTCAAGAGCCCATCATGATGTGGGTGCTAATCATTGCTTTCCTATTATGGATTGGTTCAGTAATTTTTAGAAATTATTATATTTCAAAACTTAATGAAAAGTTTAAAGATAAATAATGTATTAAAATATCTTTATTGTAAATTAAAAGATTAAGTGATGTGATATCACTTAATCTTTTGTTATACCAATAGATTCTTCATATTCTTTTCTTTTTTCATGATAACTTTCTTCTAATCTTGTTGCGTACTTTTTAATATCTAACTTTGGCTGTATATCAATTTCTTGCATTAAATCACTATATTGAATCATTTTTTTTCTTTCAGAATAATAGTTTTTCAGAGTATAATAGATCTCTATTGTTTTATCACGCAGCGTTTTTTCTGAATTACTATTTGCTTTATTTTTATTTATTTCACTGATATGACCTTCAAGTAGTGGGAAGATCTCCTGTTCAATATAATCTTCTTTAGCTTTTCCAGTTAACTCTCCTGAAGACAACTTACTTGCCTTACTATTTAACTTTTCATTATTCTCGTTAATCTTTTCGATTAACTCTTGAATGGCTTTTTTTTCTTGTGAACTACCTTGTTTATTCACTAGATTGATAATATCTTCTCTTTCTTTTTTCGCATTATCAATCACTTCAGTTAAAGAAATAATGATTTCATTAGAGGATATTATTTTATTATATGCATGAATGTATTCTTGAATATCTTGTATCGTGTTATCAACATCAGTTACATTTTCTTCATACATTTGATATAATTTTTTCTGTTCCTTATTATTTGGTTTTATATTTTTCAATGTAGTTTTACGTTCTTCAATTAATGGTTCAATATCTTCAGCGATATTACGTTCAATAGCCTTAAATTTTTTTATATCATTTTTATCTACTTCGGTATCAAATAATTTAGAAATTTCTACAAGGTTTATTTTAGATAATTCTAATTCAATATTTTCAGTAATTTTATATACTTTTTGCATCTCTTGATCAAATGACTTATAGTCAGTTTGTTCTTCATTAGAGCACGCATATAATGACATAATGATTATAATAACCATGCTCAATATAAGAAACTTTCTCATATTATTGTTCAACCCCTAACAATATTATTATACATATAAATCACTTAATTTCATATAAAATATTAAATATAACTTTTATTTAAAACATATAGTCACTATACTTAGATCATTAGAAAGGATTAAACCATGTTGGATAATCATTATAATACTAAGCAATTGAACAAATGTCATATATACTATCTTGAACAATACGAAGACAATGAGCATATCAAGACTTTATTCCGTAACAGTAATGATCTAACACATGTATTCAAATACGTTTTTGAGTCTCCCATCAAAACAATTGAACCTATTGGAAGTGTTAAACGGCGAGATCAATACTTAAGATTAGAGCTAGATTTTTTAGTTACGATTGAATCACTACATGATATAACAGTTCTTGATGAAAAACGGTTAAACTATCATCAAATATATAGGTCCTATAAACGACAGTATCGCAAAGTGATGTTCAATCATTTCAAATCAATGAAAAGTTTAGAAATAGATTGTCGTTATCATATCGTTGAATATCAATCAAAGGAATACGAAAATCATATGCACATTCATACATTACTATCAGATCACGATTCAAATTTATTTCAAGAATTTCTAAATTTAAAGGAAAATACTCACTATAACAATTTATTACCCTCAACATATGAAAAACAAAAGCTTGACTTATTTAGGAAATACTCGAAATTTTAAACTATTATTTAAACAAGTGACGAATCAATGATTCATTAATGTAAATAGACATCTTTCTTGTTATAATAATGATATTGAATGAAAGGTGTGGCATGATGACTGAATTAAACATTAACTCTTTTTTAGAAGACATAACTTCTAAATTACCGAACTTATCAATTAAACGAAATGAACCATTAAAACATTACACATATACAGAAACAGGCGGACCTGCTGATTTATACATTTCTCCATCACTTTTTGATGAAGTAGAATTAATCCTATCAAAAGCTAGAACACATCAAATACCAGTGACTTATTTAGGAAATGGATCAAACATTATTATTCGTGATGGTGGCATAAGAGGTATAGTATTAAGTCTATTAAACTTAACTGACATATATCATGAAAATCAACTCGTTCACGCAATGAGTGGTGCTGCAATCATTGACGTAAGTCAATATGCATATAAACAAAGTCTATCTGGGCTTGAATTTGCATGTGGTATTCCTGGTTCAGTTGGTGGTGCAATATACATGAATGCTGGGGCATACGGTGGTGAAGTGAAAGATTGTTTGAAATATATTATAGCTGCAACAAATGCAGGAGAAATACTGACAATCGAAGCAGCTGACTTGCAACTGGATTACCGTAAAAGTATGATTCAAACAAATGATTATGTTGTACTAGAAGCAGTATTCGAATTATCTCCTGGAGATCAATCAACAATAAAACTAATGATGGATGACTTAACTGAACGAAGATCATCTAAACAACCATTAGAGTATCCGTCATGCGGTTCTGTATTTCAAAGACCTCCTGGTCATTTCGCTGGCAAACTAATTCAAGAATCTGATTTACAAGGTTATCGAATTGGTGGTGTTGAAGTTTCTAAAAAACACGCAGGATTTATGGTTAATGTAGATCATGGCACTGCATCTGACTATGAAGCACTTATAAAACATGTACAACAAACTGTTAAAGAGAAGTTCGATATCGAATTAAATTGTGAAGTTAGAATTATCGGTGAGCATAAATAAAATAACAGAATGCACATATCAGTGCATTCTGTTATTTTCATATCCTATTATTTTAATCCTTCTTTTACTTCATTAATTTGTTCTAATGTTGTCGTAACACTTCCACCTGCTAAATACCAAATATATGGATCTACTTCTATTACGTTATCATTTTTGATTGCATTGACATCTTTAATGACGTTATTCCCTAATGCCTTTTTCGCACTAGATTTACCACCTATTGCAACTCCTCTATCCATTGCATAAATGATATCAGGATTTTTCGCGTTAATATACTCAAATGAGATTACTTGTCCGTGACCTGATTCTTTAACATCTTTATCGACAGGCGTTAAGCCTAATTCACTAAAGATAAATCCGAAACGTCCACCTGGTCCATATGTAGACAATTCACCTTCATTTGCTAAAACAAACATCGCTTTTTTATCACTATCTTGAGCGACTGTTTTTACATCTTCAATCGCTTGATCTAATTTATCAATATGTTTTTTCACTTCAACTTCTTTATCGAAAATTTTCCCGATATTTTGGGCATTTGTTTTCATTGATTCTACATAATTGTTTGTATCTGGACCAACGAATACAACTTTAGCGTCTGGTGCTGCTTTCTTGAATTCATCTAAATTTTTTTGAGATGATTGTCGTCCAGAAATCAAAATAACATTTGGTTGTAATTCTGCAATTTTTTCGAAATCCGGTTCTTTCACTGACCCGATATTTTCAATTTCTTCTTTATTAAAATCAGATAAAAATTCAGGTAACGTTGAAGTTCCTTTTCCTTTCGGCACTCCGATGATGCTATCCGTTGCATCGATCTTATTCAGCAAGTCTAAACTACCATAATCAAACACGACAACTTTTTCTGGATTTTGTGCCACTTCGACTTTCTCTTTCACTTCTTTGTCCTCACTACCATCTTCTGCTTCCCCCGATGCAGTAAATGTGTTTTCTAACTGGACTGTTTCGCTCTTAGATGATGTATCATCATTCTTTTTTTCCTGATTCTCTGACTCATTGTTACACGCTGCTAATAGAACGACTACTGTAATGCTTAACATGAATATTAAGAATTTTTTCATGTTTTTATCTCCTATTCTATAATTTATTCCCTTTATATATTCTTTAAAGCTGTTAAATGAACTCGTGCATCACCTCCTTAAAGAAATGGATTGTTATATATTCTTATTAAATATGTGCTTTTTCCAATTTTTGTTGTTCTCTAATAAACCCATCAACATCTGGATTTTCTTCATTATCGAAATAAACACAAATTTGTTGCCCATAAATACATTCGATATTAATATCCATATCGTATATTTTCTTTAACATATCTGAATTAATCACTTCATCTTTTTTGCCATTCGCTACAATGGCTCCATCTTTCAACGCAACAATGTTGTCGGAATAGCATGATGCAAAGTTAATATCATGTATGACGATAATGACTGTTTTGTTCAATTCTCGCACTAAGCGTCTTAACGTTTGCATAATTTGAACAGAATGTTTCATATCTAAATTGTTTAACGGTTCATCCAGTAATATATATTCGGTATCTTGGGCAATCGTCATCGCAATATATGCACGTTGTCTTTGACCACCCGATAGCTCATCTAAATATCGATGTCTTAAATCATCTAATTGCATGTATTCTATCGCTTCATTCACTTTATTGTGATCTTCTTCTTTCAGCTTACCTTTCGTATATGGGAATCTTCCAAACTCGATAAGCTCTTGTACAGTAATTCTAAGTTGTAAATGATTTGATTGCTTAAGTATAGAGACTTTTTTAGCAAGTTGTGGTGAAGGTGTTTCCTTAATATTAGAGCCTTCAAGCAATACTTCCCCACTATCTTGAGCAACTAACCGACTTATCATCGATAATAGTGTACTTTTACCTGCACCGTTTGGACCGACAAAACTTGTAATCTTGCCTTTTTCTATTTCTACTGTCACGTCATTGATTACTTGTGTCTTATCAAATTTCTTAGATAAATTTTGTAATGAGATCATCTATGATCGACTCTCCTTAATAATTAAAAATATAAAGTATATACCACCGATAAAATTAATCAGTACACTAATTTCAGTTTCTTGTTGCATAATATATTGAACAATAGATTGCGCACCAATTAGCGACAATATACCAAATAAAATAGTTGTATATAATATATGTGAATGCTTATGAGACTTAATAAATTCATGTGCTAAGTTAACAATTAACAATCCTAAAAATGTAATAGGACCAACTAATGCAGTAGATACACTCACTAAAATGGCAACGATAAATAATAATTGTTTTACAATTTTATCGTATTCAACACCAAGGTTTATCGCATGATCTCTCCCAAGACCCATTACATCCAAATAAGGTAAGTAATATATATAAATGACAATAACTAATAATGCAATGATAACTGTACTAATGATAAGTAATTCTGATTGAATTGCATTAAAACTTGCAAACATTGTATTTTGCAAAATTAAGAAATCATCAGGGTTGATAAGTATTTGTACGAAGCTTGCTAAACTTTGGAAAAGTGTGCCAAGTATAACACCAATTAATAATAATTTAAAAATCGACTGTGCTGTTTTATTAAACATATAACCAAACAAAAACATTGTAAATGTAACTAAAGAAATCATTGCAATAAAGAAATTCAAATGTGTATTCATCATCGCTTGACTCGTTGCTCCAAAAATAAATACAAGCAATGTTTGGATAAATAAATATGCAGCATCTAACCCCATAATAGAAGGCGTTAATATTCGATTTCGACTAATCGTTTGGAATAAAGTTGTCGATACACCGATGGCAATTGCCATCAAAATCATCGCCCATATCCTTGTCAATCTTGATGGGAGTTGGTAGTGTAAAATTTTAAAATTAATATCCCAAAAAACATAAAATGTAATTGACAATAACGTGATGAGTGTAAGTATGCCGAGTTTAATCATTAAACTTCTTTTATGCTTCGCCAAAACCTTTTCGACTCCTTAAAATCATAATTAAAAATACGACACTACCAACGACTCCAATGACAAGACCAATCGCAATCTCATATGGGAAGATTACAATTCGTCCGATAATATCACAAATCATCACCAATATAGCACCAGTCAATGCAACATGCGCTAAAGTATTACGAATTGAATCCCCTCGGTACAACGAGACGATATTTGGAACAATCAATCCTAGAAATGGTAACATCCCTACTGTGACAACGACAACTGCTGTAATAATTGAAGTAATCAAGAGTCCAATTTGAACAATTCTTTGATAATTTAACCCTAGATTCACACTGAATGATTCTCCCATACCAGCAATCGTAAATTGATTAGCATATAGACCTGCAATAATAAGAAGAGGTATTGTAATAAAGAGAATCTCGTATCTTCCTGATGTTACAATGCTAAAGTCTCCTTGAAACCAACTTCCGATGGATTGAATACTATTGGATTTCAAGGCGATATATGTCCCTAATGAACTAATCACATTCCCTAGCATAATACCGACAAGCGGGACAAATACGATATCTTTAAATTTTACTTTTTGGATAATTTGAATGAATACAGATGTTCCAAGTAATGCAAGCACACTTGCAAACAACAACTTCAACAGTAAATTGGCTTCTGGGAAAAACATCAAAGAAATAATAATACCTAATTTCGCAAAGTCCATTGTACCAGCAGTTGTCGGTGCAACGAATTTATTTTGGGTTAATTGTTGCATAATTAATCCACATAAGCTTAAGCTCATTCCAGCAATGATAATACTAAAAGTTCTTGGCAATCGACTGGATAATAAAACATTCAATTGACTGTCATCTAGCGACAAAATATCATTTGGGTTTAAACTTACAACACCAACAAATATAGATATAATTGATAATACAAGCAAAGTAATACTCAAAATGGCAATTGATTTAGACATTGCGATCCAACTCTCTAAATGAAAATCATTCTCAATATAAACACTATAACATAGATAACTGACAATTAACAATAAGATATAAATAAAAAGTATCTATACATTACCTTGTATAGATACTTCTACGATTAATATATGAATCCAACTTCTACATTATCAATTTCAGATATCGCTTCTTCAAAGCTAGCATAATGTTTTGCCTTAAGATGGTTAAATTGTTCAACCGGTTCAACATTAAATATAAACGAAATATGTTGATTCTCTTCTAAGTATGATTGCATCCCATCAATACTACCTACTAGTGCACCAATAATAAATGACATCAATATAGGAGATGATTCACTATTAATCAAATCAATGTATTGAATCATACGACCATCTTTAGTTAACGTTGATTTGCTCGTTCTAAGACATAACAATGTTGACCAAATGAGGTGTGTCATTCTTTCTTCATATTCATGGTATGTTAGATGATCTAAATCTAGATTTGTTAAATCTATAGGATAATGATTCACTACGACATCTAATGGTTTATATTCACTTGGTATTTCCTCTAAAATATAATTCCAATCGATTTCTTTTTTGATATCTTGAATAAACTCAATACAGTCTGATTGTTCATCTTCTTGGCATTCACTCATCAATTGATCTAATGCGACATGATCTGAGTCAGTTAAAATTAATTTATTATTTTGTGTTCTTAATTTTTGAATTAACGGTCTTAGTTCATCACTTGTTGCATTCGATATAAATATATTTCTTTTATCTAACATAATTAATCCCCCTAGATTGTGATTACTATTTTACATGAATTGAATAGAGGATTTCAATTACTTCACTTCTATCGTTTTCTCTGGCATCGTGTGCATATCTCGAGCTGTCACATGACTAATTACATGATAAGTCCCAGCTTCCCTCGGTATAAATTCAAATATATATTGACCATCTTTATCATGTTTAGCTTCTATTTTTTGTGAGTTATCTTTGTTATCATCTTTCCAATATTCGAACATTACTTCATCTGCATCTTCTATATTCTCATCATCCATTGTAACATGTGCAATTGCTTTAATTTCTTCATCTATTGATCCTTTAGTTGGTAATGTTAAATCGACTTCTAACATCTTTACACCATCCGTCCCATGAGTACTATGGCTTTCTTGTTCATCTTGTGTATTACAGGCAGCTAAACCTATCAAAATAAACGAAAGTATTATTGTTAATAATTTATTTGATTTGTTCATATATAATCCCCCTTTAACTGTTACTCTTTATTATATACAATATCCAATAAAATTTAATGATTAAATAAGACTATTGTTTGACTTTCATATGTTATAATATCATACATATTGAAATAAAGAGAGGATTCATAATATGCGAGACCAAAATAAATTGAACGAATCAATTTCACATTTAGGTAATCAAAATACTCAATATCCAACAACATATACACCTGATGTATTAGAGTCTTTCGACAATAAACATCCGTATAGAGATTATTTTGTTAAGTTCAATTGCCCAGAATTCACATCACTTTGTCCAATTACGAATCAACCAGATTTTGCAACAATTTATATCAGTTACATTCCTGATCAAAAAATGGTAGAATCTAAATCATTGAAATTGTATCTATTTAGTTTCCGAAATCATGGTGACTTTCATGAAGATTGCATGAATATTATTATGAATGATTTAATCGAATTGATGGATCCTAGATATATTGAAGTATGGGGTAAGTTCACACCACGTGGTGGAATTTCAATCGATCCGTATTGTAACTATGGTAAAGCCGGTACTAAATACGAACAACTTGCAGAGAACCGATTATTTAACCACGACTTATACCCTGAAAAAATAGATAACAGATAATTTAATAAAGAGGTTATTAGCCGACCCTCTATAAAAAACTAATCCACCGATAACGATTAGTTATCGGTTTTTTTATTAAAGGAGCGTTTATATATGTTAAATGATAATAGAGCACTTGTCGTCTTTAGTGGCGGACAAGATAGTACTACCTGTTTGTTTTGGGCATTGGAACAGTATGATCATGTTGAAGTGATCACCTTCGATTATGGTCAAAGACATCTTAAAGAAATTGAAGTTGCTAAAGAGATTGCGAATGAATTAAATGTAAAACAACATTTATTAAATACAGAAATTCTAACATCTTATAACGCCAACAGTTTGACTAATAATGATATCGAAATTGATTCATCCAATGACGTGCCGAATACCTTTGTTCCAGGGCGCAATATGTTATTTCTTAATATTGCTTCAATTGTGGCCTATCAAATTGGAGCAAAACATATTGTAACTGGGGTCTGTGATACAGATTTCAGTGGCTATCCTGATTGCAGACGTGACTTCGTTCAATCGATGAATGAAACGATGAACTTAGCGATGGACTTAGAATTTGTCATTGATACACCGTTAATGACATTGAACAAAAAAGAAACGTGGCAACTTGCAGACGAGCTTGGTCAATTAGACTATATTCGATATCGCACATTAACTTGTTACAATGGTATCGTAGGTGATGGTTGTGGTGTTTGTCCATCTTGTAAATTAAGAGCCGACGGATTAGAAGCTTATTTAAATGAAGTTGGGAGGAAGTAATGATGTACATTCCTATTGATCATAATTATTCATTCGAATTAAATAAACAGTTTACTGTATCAAGTGCACATTATATTGATCATAAAGAAGCTGGTAAGTGTGCAAGAATTCATGGTCACAACTATAATATTCAATTAACGATTGGTGGGGATTCACTTGATGAATTAGGCTTTCTAGTCAATTTTTCTTTATTAAAAAAAGAAATACACGATTGGTTAGACCATCAACTAATTAATGAGCTCCCTGAATTCAATACTGTTGAACCTTCAACAGAACAAGTAGCATACCAAATTTATTTGAAAGGCCAACACTATTTAACAAGACAGCAAAACAATCCTAAATTACTTCAAGTCTTTGTACAAGAAACTGATTCAAGCTATGCTATTTATCGTCCAAAGGAGCATCAATCATGATTCCAGTACTCGAAATTTTTGGTCCGACAATCCAAGGAGAAGGCGCTGTGATTGGTAAAAAGACGATGTTTGTTAGAACAGCAGGGTGTGACTTTAGATGTAGTTGGTGTGATTCAAGTTTCACATGGGATGGTAGCCAAAAACATTTGATTCAACGAATGACAGCTGAAGAAGTATATAATGAGTTAAACAAGCTCGCTCCAAATAATTTTAATCACGTTACAATATCTGGAGGGAACCCAGCATTGATCAAGTCTCTAGATTCGCTTGTTCGTCTATTAAAAATTCAACATATAGAAATTGCTGTTGAAACTCAAGGTACAGTCTTTCATTCATGGTTGAATGAAGTCGATGATTTAACCATCAGCCCGAAACCTAGATCTAGTGGAATGAATCAAAGCTTAGAACAACTCGATCAGTTTATTAACTCGACAAAAGCAGTGAAAAGACGTTCTTTGAAAGTTGTCGTTTTTGATGAAGATGATATTGAGGATGCATTGATCTATCATAAACGTTATCCCGATATTCCATTTTATATACAAGTAGGAAATCCATTTTTAAATGAATCTGTAGAAAATCATCGTGATTATTTATTATCTAGGTATGAATGGTTAATCGAATCGGTCATGAATGATGAACGATTTTTAAACGTCCATATATTACCTCAACTTCATACTATCTTGTGGAGTAATAAGCAGAAGGTGTAATTTAAAAAGTTCTATTAATTCAGTGGATAAAATTTTATATCATAAGATTTTCTTCACTTAATTCAAACCTGACGATTATTCGCATTTTTATCGTCAGGTTTTCTTCATTTACTTCAAAACCTGATGATTATTCGCCTTTTTATCGTCAGGTTTTCTTCATTTACTTCAAAACCTGATGATTATTAACCTTTTTATCGTCAGGTTTCCTTCATTTACTTTAAAACCTGATGATTATTAACCTTTTTATCGTCAGGTTTCCTTCATTTACTTCAAAACTTGATGATTATTTTCCAGATCATATAAATACTTTCTATTAGTTCCGGTTCTTACAAAATATTTTTTTAATACTCTTTCTATAGTAGACCCAGATACTCCTTCACACCATATACACGCTTCTTTATAAGTAATTGGTCTTTTATGAATTGTAATCCACTCAATGATGTTATTGCGTATAAGCTCTTTTGTATTGTGCTTTGTATTACAATACTTACATACTGTGTATTTACATGATGGCTGTATGCAACTAGAGATTTCTTTACGACACGAACATAATATGCCAGATTTTATTTGTTTATCACTAAAATCATAATTCTTCATAAATATTGATCCATCAGTGATAAACCTTTTCATATGATTTAGATGCTTTAAACTCTTAGAATTCGAATGGCCATAATTTTTTAGATCATTCAATAACCTTAGTCGGTCATAATGCATATAAATATTTTTATTATGAAACGCTTTGTCTATCGAAAACTTAGGATTGATAAATACCATCATCATAACAATTTGTTGTTTAGGGAAAAGTTTAGATAGTAAAAAATGTTGTCTAGTGATAGATTCCAAAGGGTTTGGAATTGTGCGATAATCATTCGACCAATGATTATCGATAACACGATACTTTGAAGAATAGTTTTTGATATCGACGGCGATGATTTTATCATCGATAAATAATACTGAATCTAATTGAATCGTAGAGTTTTCAATTTTTAAATAGACATCGTTCAACTTTAAAAAACGTTCATTGGCTAACCAAAGGTCAAACTGCAATTCTCCCTCAAATCCTTTAAGTAAACGAGCATGTTCGTCAATGAGTGAGTCTTCCATTTGATATCTTCCAACAATCGCATTTAGTTGCTTTAAGTCGTTATTCACTTGTCTTATGTCAATGCACTCCTTTAATGGATTTGTACATTTTTATAATACAAAAAAACTCCCACGAGTGGGAGTTTAAAATTCAAAATCTTCATCTGTTAATGCTTCTACATTTAAAGCTAATACATATCCGTCACCTTTAACACTAAAGAAATCATGGTTTTTCGTACTTGTGTTTAATGCATTTTCAATGATTGGATTAAATCCATGTTCTTCAAAGTATGCGTCAAATCCTAAATTTGATAATGCTTTATTGCCGTTATATTTAACATAGTTTAACACATCTTGTGTTAAGTTCAATGGATCATAAAGCATTTGTGTATATGAGGCTTCATTTTCATACAGCGCTTCAAGTAATGTATACATTTCACGATCTGCTTGTTCACGCTCTTCATCTGTAAGTTTTTTTCGAATTGTTTGAGCATCAAGACCTGTAAAAACACCGTGTATACTTTCATCGAGCAATATCTTACGAATAATTTCTCCTGATGTAGTCATTTTTCCTTTTCCAGCTAAATATAACGGGTAGTAAAATCCAGAATAGAATAAGAATGACTCTAAAAACACACTCGCTACACGGGCCATATACTGATCATATAATGATGCTTCTTTTCCCCATAGTTTATGATATTTAGCAATAATTTTATCTGCTTTATATGTTAAATGTTTTTCATTAGGAACCCACTCTTCTAACAATTCATTAGTCTCTTGTGTTGATAATAATGTCGTAAATATATGCGAGTAACTTTTTGCGTGGATTTGCTCCATCATGCCCATAAATGAATACACTGCTTTTTTTCGTAAATCATCAGTGTGTAACATGATGAGTGGCATACCATCATCTGCTTGGTGAGTATCTAATCCTGTTAATCCAGCGAGCACTTTCTTGTACGTATCTTTCTCGGCACCAGTTAACGTTGACCAACTTGCTAAGTCCTTTGATACTTTGAATTCTGATTCAACCCACATTTGTGAAATATTTTGGCGCCAAAAGACGTTTGTTGTATCTTCTTGAGTATTCCAATTTACTGCTTCCATGTTTGACATTCCCCGCTTTAATTAGATTAAACTGAACAGCTTGTACATTCTTCAACGCTTAATAGTTTGTTTCGAGTATAGTACAGTGATTTCAACCCTTTATGATGTGCATATACATATAATCTTGCAAGTTCACGTGTTGAGATTTCAGAGTTTACATATAATATTGTCGAAATACCTTGGTCAATATGCTCTTGAATGACAGAAATCATATCGATTAATCTCATTTGATTTACCGTAAAGGCTGATTTGTAATACCACATTGTCTCTGGTGATAAGAACGGCATTGGATAGAATGTTTCAGCATTCCCATATGTTCTTCTTTCGATTTGATCAACAATTGGCATCACCGAGCTCGTCGCATTTTGTACGTATGAAATACTTTGCGTTGGTGCAATCGCTAAACGATACGCATGGTAAAGCCCGTGTTGTTGCACTTGCTCAGATAATGCTTTCCAGTCTTCACTTGTTGGAATATCGATCCATTCGAATAACGTTTTCACTTTATCGAACTGAGGCTTAACCTCATTTTTAATATATCGTTCGAAATATTTACCTGTTGCATAGTCACTCTTGTCAAAGTCTTTAAATGTTTCTTGGCGTTCTTTTGCAATCATCATTGATTTCTCAATAGAATAATAATTTAGCATCATAAAGAATACATTTGCAAAGTCACGTGCTTCTTCTGATTCATAATTTAATTTATTCTTAGCAAGATAACCGTGTAAATTCATCGCGCCTAATCCAACAGAATGCAATTCATCGTTTGCTTTACGAACACCTGGCGCATTTTTAATTGCAGTACTATTACTCACTACTGTAAGTGCATCGATACCAGAATGAATACTTTCACGAATCTTACCACTTTCCATCACGTTGACGATATTTAATGATCCTAAGTTGCACGAAATATCACGACGAATGACATCATCTGTTCCATAATCATTAATCGTTGAAGTCTCTTGAAGTTGGAAAATCTCAGTACATAAATTACTCATTTTCACTTGTCCAATGTTACTTAATGCATGATTAGCATTCGCGTTATCTTTAAACATAATGTAAGGATAACCTGATTGTAATTGTGTTTGTGCTATTTTATTTAACATTTCACGAGCATCGTATGATTTCTTCATGATGTTCTCGTTTTCGACAAATTTGTCATACCATTCGTCCATTTCAATATCATCCAATTGAACCCCATATTCACGTTCAATTGTATGAGGTGCAAACATAAAGAAGTCTTTCCCTTCTTTAGCAAGTTCTAAAAATTTAGAAGGAATGATTAATCCTGTTGAAATTGTTGCAAGTCTAATATCTTCATCAGCATTCACTTTCTTTGTATCTAAAAATTCAGGCACATCATAATGGAATATATTTAAATACACAGCACCAGCTCCAGGTCTTTGACCTAGTTGGTCAGCGTAGCTAAATCCACCTTCTAAACTTTTAGCAACGGGTAAAACACCTTTCGCGACACCTTTGATTCCCTTAATCGCTTCACCACGTGCTCTTAACTTTGATAAGTTAATCGCGACACCGCCACCAATTTTACTTAATTGTTTCGCTGTAGAGTCGATATAGTTAATCGAATTTAAGCTATCATCCACTTCTAATAAGAAGCAGCTCACCATCTCACCACGACGCGCACGACCTGCATTTAAAAAAGTCGGAGTTGCTGGTTGGTAACGTTGTTCAATCATCGAAAGAATATACTCTTTACACTTTTCGACATCACCTTTTGCTAAATATAAACTTACAATCACTACATGCTCTGTGTAGCTTTCTAAGTAGTTTTGTTTATCATTCGTTCTTAAAGCATAGTCTTTAAAGAATTTACTTGCTGCCATATAGCTCTTAAATTCAAATGGTAATGACTCACTATATTCAATAATTTCAATCAAATCATCTTCTGAGTATTCAGCGAATAAATCATAGTAAAAATCTTCATCAACCATATATCTTAAACGTGTGATTGGGTTATCAAAGTGTATCGTTAAATCATCGACTTCTTTCATATATTCTTGGAGTGCTTCTTGGTCTTTTTCTAATTTATAAAATCCATTCTCACCACGTTGAGTGACTTCATTGTTCAATTCGATATGTTTATATTGTTTCTTACCAGTTAAAGTCATACTAAATTAGCCACCTTTTGATTAAATATTTCTATATCTTTATCATTGCCATGCAATTCAAAAGTATGTAGTAACGGAACATTATACTTACCACTCAATGTCTTTGAAGCTTTCGCAAAGTTTTGTCCCCAATTTCTATTGCCACTCCCTACGACACCTTTTAAAAAGGTACTATTCTCTCCATAATTTAAAAATGTATCAACCACTTCAGGCACCTCTCCGAAACCAATCGTTCCAGTGACTAAAATAAAAGGCTCATACATCTCTAATTCGTTCGTTTCTTCTGTCAATTCAATCGTATGAATTGCATCTGTTCGTTGAATAAAACGACGAACATTTCCTGTTAATGAATAATACACAATTTGCATTGCGACACTTCCTAACACTATATATTGTGTTTTGTTTGAATGGCAAACACTATATAAGCTTTAAAAGTATTATAACATTTAATTATATTTATGATAACAACTAAATCTGATAAAACAAAAAACTATGATTCATACTAAAGATGTGCTATGTAATGTAATAATTAATTTTAATTTTATGTATCGAATAATATGTTATCATTTACTAAGCTCAAAAGAAAATCATCTAACCATGTATTTTCAATTTAATACGAAATAAATTTTTTACTATATATCATTACAATACTTCGGAGGTTTTTATTTTGTCTAACGTAACGAAAGGTATTATTTGTTTACTCATTGCTTCATTAGGTTTTAGTATTATGGGTTTATGTATCAAAATGAGTGGTGATTTACCGACGATGCAAAAAGCATTTTTCCGTAATTTCATTTCGATGATTGTAGCCTTTGGATTTGTCTTATACAATCGTGTACCGATGTTCGGACATCGCCAAAATCAAAAATTATTAATTGCACGAAGTGTGTTCGGTGTCATTGGTGTATTACTATTTTTCTATAGTCTTGACCATCTTGTACTGAGTGATGCCGAAATGTTAAATAAATTAAGTCCATTTTTCACGATTATTTTATGTTCGATCTTTTTAAATGAACGTATTCGTAAGTTCCAAATGATAAGTATCATCATTGCTTTCATCGGAACACTCTTTATTATCAAACCTGAACTTTCTCTTGAAGTGGTTCCTTCATTGATTGCTTTATTAGGTGCAATCAGTGCAGCAAGTGCTTATACAATCCTTAGAGTATTAGGGCCTTTGGAGAAGTTTTATACGGTTGTGTTTTATTTCTCGATGTTTTCAACGATTGTTTTACTTCCATTTGTTATAGTTAATTTCCATCCGATGTCAACGAAACAATTAGTGCTCTTAATTACTGCAGGTTTAATGGCAAGTATTGGACAGTTCGGGATTACACTTGCGTATCAATTTGCAGAAGCAAAACAAATTTCTATATTCTTTTATTCAACCGTGTTATTCAGTGCATTATTTTCAATTATAATATTCAAAACAATTCCAGATGCTTATAGCATTGTTGGATATATCATCGTATTTAGTGCTAGTTTCTATATGTTTATGAAACAAAGACCAAGAAAGCCTTTACATGAATGATAAATATTATTATTTTTCTAGCAAATCAGAATTATAGAAATTATTGATATAATATTGTACTTCATGCATTGTTATAGTATTCTATTATCACTGTTTTAATTGTTTGATAATTCAACAAATAAAGCAAAATGTCTTTTTGAAGGAGTGTGCTTGTATGGCTCGTCGTGAGTATACAGACCATGAAATAATTGAAAGTGTTCCCCGTAAAGGATTCTTCGGTCATCCTAAAGGATTATTAACATTATTCATCACTGAATTCTGGGAACGTTTTAGTTACTATGGTATGAAAGCCATCTTACTTTATTATTTATACTATGCAACATCTAAAGGTGGATTTGGTCTTAAAGAAACAGATGCGATGATCATCGTAACGTTATATGGTGCTTTAGTTATGATGAGTACTATTATTGGAGGTTGGTTCGCTGATCGTTTAATCGGTGCAAGAAAAGCAATAATTTATGGTGCCCTTCTCATTATGTTCGGTCACATTTTAATGAGTATTCCGGGTAACTTTACGATGTTACTGATTGCACTTGCTTTAATAATTATCGGGTCAGGTTTGCTTAAACCAAGTATGTCAACGAATGTAAATGAATTATATGAAAAAGAAGATTCAAGAATCGATGCTGGATTCACGATCTTCTATATGTCTGTAAACTTAGGTGCATGGATTTCACCATTTATTGTAGGACAATTACATAGTTCATTTGGCTTCCACGCAGGGTTTGCTGCAGCCGCGGTTGGTATGTTCTTCGGTTTAATTTGGTTTGTAATGACTCAAAAGAACACATTAGGTTTTACAGGACTAAATGTTCCAAACCCGTTATCTAAAGGCGAAGGCAAAAAAGTCACTTTAATCGCAACGGGTATCGCAATTTTAATTGCAATTATTTTATTCATTTTTAAATTATTCGGTATGTTGAACTTAGAAGGTATTACTTGGATTATGACATTCTTTGGTCTAGGTATACCGGCTATATACTTAACATATATGTATACACATCCAAAAACATCATCTGATGAGAAATCAAGATTATTAGCTTATATCCCGTTATTTATTGCTGCGGTAATATTTTGGGCGATTCAAGAGCAAGGGGCAACTGTATTAGCTGAGTTTGCTGATCAAAAAACACAATTAGATCTTAAACCATTACTTGGTATTGATTACGTAATCCCAGCTGCATTCTTCCAATCATTGAATCCTATGTTTATCGTAATCTTTGCCCCTGTCTTTTCGATGTTATGGGTTAAATTAGGAAAATTCAATCCATCAACACCGTTAAAATTTGCAATTGCATTGATCTTTGCGGGATTAGGATATATCGCGATGGTTTATCCAATTATGAGTGGTGAACAATTAATTAACCCATTATGGTTAGTATTAAGCTTCTTCTTAATCGTTTTAGGAGAGTTATGTATTTCACCTATAGGATTATCAACAACAACTCGTATGGCACCACAAGCATTTACAACTCAAATGTTGAGTGTATGGTTCTTATCAAACGCAGCTGCACAAGGGTTGAACGCACAACTCGTTCAAATTTATGGCGCAGTAGATCCAGCATCATACTTTGGTTATATGGGACTTGTAGCAATCGGTTTAGCTGTTCTACTTATTGTTTTAGTACCAATAATCAAAAAAGCAATGCGTGGCGTTCACTAAGATTAATTATTCTTTTATAGTAATATGCAAAACGAGCTCTGAAATTACTTTCAGAGCTCGTTTTCTTTAAACTATAACTGTTGGTCAAAATATTCTTTTACTTCAAGCCAAGAATTCACACGAATAAATTCATCATGTTCTAAATTATGATGTGCTGTAAACATAATCGATGTTCCTTTAAATGCTTTTAACTGCTTAGGATTATCGTCGATTAAGTAATCTGTTCCAACAACACCTTTATATCCGCAAAAAATAAAATTCTGTTCATCTAAAAATGGGAAGTATTTTTTTAACCATGCAAATTTTGCATCAAATGATGTAGGGACATCCATTGCAGCGGTTGCAATATACACATCGTAATCTTTCGTCAAATGTTCGACAACTTCTATCGCATCATCAATGACTTCTAACTCACCAAAAAATCCTCGATCAAATATAATTTCTTTGATGATATCAATATCTTCTTCATATGCATTGCTTAGCTTTTGATTCCCTAAATCCTCAATCGTATGGTTTGAACCTAATCTGTTGTTATATTTATCCAATAAACCTTGTGCAGTATTCGCTAGAACTTCATCCATATCAATTGCAATGCTCTTTCTCATAATATCTCTCCTTTTATTGGGCTAAATATGATTTAATCTCATCGATAAACAATGGACAATAATGTTTTAATTTGTAGTTGCCAATACCTGAAATGTTCATCATTTCTTTTTTGGACGTTGGCATTTTCTTAGAAAATTCTTTAATAATATGATCTTGAAATATCATAATCGGTGCAACATTATGTTTAGCACTTAATTTTTTTCGAATATTATAGAGCCTATCCAATAGCACTTGATCAATGTCTTTATGTGTTGAAATATCAACTATCTCTTTCACTTTTACTTTGAATGGATAGGTGTAAACTTTCTTTCCATCAAAAAGAATTGATTTTATACTTTCATGGCATCGCAATCCTTCATCAGTTAAATAAATATATCCTTTATAAACTAATTCATCTAACAAATGCCTTACTTCTTTAGTTTTATACTCTTTCAGTATACCATATGTTCTAATGTTGTTTAACTCACGGCTCAGTATTTCTTGATTCTCTTCACCACGTAACATTTGAATAAACAACTCTGATGCAATATCATCTTTTATTCTATACAGTGCACTGACAATTTTTTGTGCCTCTATTGTCATATCATAGGTTTTATCATTAGATTTACAATTACTACATCGCCCACATTCATTTAACCGTTGATTCGGATTGAAGTAATGAATAATAAATGCTTCTAAACATTGCTTTGTTCTTTTATACCGAATCATTTCATTCAATTTGTCACGTTGCTTTTGAATGTAATCTTCACTTCCGTTCGACTGGTCAATAAAGAATTGTTGTAAGTCTATATCTTTCTCAGAATATAGCAAAATACATTCACTTGGTTGACCATCACGACCTGCACGACCAACTTCTTGATAGTATGATTCTATATCACCTGGCATATTATAATGGATAATAAAGCGAATATTCGACTTATCTATTCCCATTCCAAATGCATTTGTAGCAACAATGACACGTTTTTCATCATACATAAAGGCTCGTTGTTGCTCAATTCTATCATTATTACTCATACCACCATGATAAGCTAAGCAGTCTATCCCCTGAGAAGATAAATATTCTGATAAGGATTCAACATTTTTTCTAGTCGATACATAAATAATTCCAGGTGATTTAGAATGATTTTTAATATATTCAACGATAAACTTTTGACGTTGATACGTTGGATTAACTTTGAGCGTTAAATTAGGCCGCTCAATAGAATTAATTGTTGTACAATGTGGTGGAATATTTAATAAATTTAAGATATCTGTCTTTACTTCATTCGTAGCAGTAGCTGTTAAAGCAATGTACCTACTCGATGGAAACAATTTTTTTATAATATCGATAGATTCTCTATAAGACGGCCTAAAATCGTGACCCCATTGAGAAATACAGTGCGCTTCGTCGAAAGCAATCATTTCGATATTGGCCTTCTTTAATATGTTAATAAAATATTCATTATTAAATCGTTCAGGTGCAACGTATAGTAATTTTATTTCACCACGCAATAACTCTTGTTCAACATCACGAATTGCTTGTCTAGACATTGAACTATTCATATATCTAGCTTGAATACCCGCTGCAACCAAAGCATCGACTTGATCTTTCATTAAACTAATCAATGGAGATATAACAAGAGTAATTCCTTCAAAATGCAATGCAGGCACTTGATAACAGACTGACTTACCTCCACCAGTAGGCAATATGCCAAGTGCTTTTCTTTCTTGTATTAAATCATGGATAATTGATTGCTGACCCGCTCTAAATTGATCATAACCGAAATATTTTTTTAATGTTTGTTCCAACATATAAGACACCTACCGACAATTTTCATTATATTATTATACACTATTTAAATAGCAATCGTTAAGTGTAACATCTAAAAAAGCTAGCATATAGTATATGCTAGCTTTAACTTTAATGTTAATATTCATTTGGTGAATACATATATTGACTTGTATCTACTTTTTCAAATCCATTTTGATCATAAAATCTAAATAAATCACCATAAATTAATTTATCTGATAATTCAAGTTCAATTTCTGCTTGTTTTTTTATTGCTTTGGTCTTTTCGGTTTCTTCGATTTTTTCATTTGTTTCTCGATCAAAAACTTCATTACCAATAATTTGATATTGATCTGTAATGACTTCACCATTTCTCATAATTACCATTTCTTTATGTTGATCAGAGAATAAATCTGTTCCGAACATAATATATTCTTTCGTATTAATGCCTTGTAAGTGCATTAATGTAGGCATCACATCAACTTGACCTGCTACATCCTCGACCACTTCACCATCCATCCCTGGTACTTTAATATAGAATGGAACACGTTGGTTATCCTGGTTCACTTCAGGTGTAATCTCATGTCCTTGTATTTCTTCCATCGCTCGATTATGATTTTCTGATATTCCGTAATGGTCACTATATATGACAATGACACTATCATCATACATGCCTTCTTCTTTCAAGTCTGATACAAAATCTTTAACCGCTTCATCCATATAGCGAGCAGTTTGAATGTAACCATCGACAGTATTATCTCCAGTATCCCCGCGATCAATCGTCGCCTCGTCTTCTGATAATGAGAATGGATAATGATGCGTTAACGTCAAGAAATGGGCATAATAAGGCTCTTTTAAGTCTTTTAAATATGACATGCTTTCTTCAAAGAACGGTTTATCGAGCAACCCTAAATTCTCTATATTATCACCTGTCATATCGTAAAATTCAGCATCATAAAATCGATCGACACCAAACCTTTTATATACTTGGTCTCGATTCCAAAATGTTTTGTAATCTCCATGGAATACTGCTGATGTATAGTTTCTTTGTTGATTTAAAATACTTGGTAATGCTTGATAATGGTTATCACCTTTTAAAGAAAATGCTGAACCTTCAGCTAATCCGTAAATAGAATTATCCAAAATAAGTTCTGCATCTGCAGTCTTGCCTTGTCCAGTTTGATGATAAAAATTTGGATAATATTTGAAATCGCCATTCCCTTTTGCTAGTTCATTAAGAAATGGTGTCACTTCTTCTCCATTATGTTCATATCCAATCATCCATGATTGTAAGCTTTCTAAATGGATTTTGATAATATTTTTATCTTTTGCGATTCCGAATGTCTCAGGATTTGGTTCAGCATTTTTTCTTTTCGTATAATTTACAATTTCACTTAAATCGTCTTCATTTGCTAATGCTTTTTGCGAACTATTTTGTAATGATTTAACACCATCATAAATAGTAAATGAATATGGCCCTAAATATTTCACTAAATACTTATGGTCAAAAGTACGTGTCAATAATTGAGGACGATCTGTTTCAGCCATTGCTAAATTCACAACAAATAAGCTCAAAGCTACTATAATAGATAATGGTACAAAGCGTTTTCTGAACAATTCATGTTGTGGGTATTGTAATACTTTAAATTTCATGATTAGCGTCATAAAAATTAATGGGATATCGAATAGATAAAGTAAATCATATGGTCTAACGGATGCTTGAATATTCGTCCCCATTGAATTCAAGTTAGACGATTGGCTTAATGTAGAAAACGTTATAAAATCTGAGAAAAATCTAAAAAATACTACGTTAGCATATAAAATAGTTGTTAATCCAATATAGACTAAAAACATGATAAAAAATGACTTTTTCCCTTTGAAAAACATCGTTAAACTTAGACTCAAAATAATCATTGCAATTGGGTTAAAAAATAATATTAAGTATTGATAGAATCCTTTTACCCCAAGTGAAAAATCAGTAAAATAAGCTAAATAAGTTTTCATTGTTAATAAAATAGTGAGTATGATTAATAGTGTCGTTATTTTTAATGGTTGTTGTTTAAAATTATTAAACATATGCATTCACTCCCTCTCTATATCCCCTTGGCATATGCAATCGTATTCTTTTAATGTTGTACTGACTGTATCAGTACTACTATATGTTTATATGTTATATTTTAGTTTAATTGTTACAGTTTGATTACAATATTAAATATTTGTAAACACTTTGTATGATATTGTACTACTTATATTATTCAAATTCAAGTATTATGATTGATTACTTAATTAAACCAAGTTATATAATTTATTATAAAAACAAAAAAGATGTTAACAATCGTTAACATCTATAACCTTTGATAAGTTTCTATTTGACAGTTACAACAGTATAAATCAAATCATCATAAGTGTATAATTTCTCAAAAATATATGGATTATTCAATAGAAATTAATTTAACGTTCTAAATTTATTTTCAATCGCCAAAAATAAACTTTTAATCCATTTTGCATGTCGGTATAAATTTTCATGCATTTGTTCTTCTGCGATTATTTTAAATTCAACGGTCGAACCAACCCTTTTTTGACTAATTTTAGACAAGTGGTATGACGGTATCACACCAATAATAGGGTGCCTTCCGATTGGATAATGATCATTTAATAATATAACAGGTTCATTATTTCTATTGATTTGGAGCATACCTTTACGTAGTTGCATTGGAAGTGGCTGTTCTTTGAATTCCAATAGCATTGAGTTATCATTTCGTTGAAGGACAATGCCTTGTCTATCATTTTGATGTGTCATTTGAAATTTATAATGAAGAAATTCATTTATTTTTTCAATATCGTATTGGCTCGTCGATACTTGAATATGGCAAATATCACTCAAATAATTCTGAGCAATTGTATAATGATCAATGCCCCATGATAATTCACCTTTTGATTGTAACACTTGATATAGCAATTGTTGACGATCATTCCATTCACGTTCTAACTCGAGTTCATCACCTTCGAAAATCTTGTAACCATATAATGCACGGCTATTACTAATATATGTTGACTTTGAACCAAAATGTGAAGAACTCTTAAAGCCACCAGCTATAGCTAAATATAAGTGATTCCCTTTAAACGCCGAATATGATTCAATTGTTTCACCAGGTTCAAATAAGTAAACTTTATAAGGCATAATGCTTCTCTTATTAGTGTGTGCAACAAATTTTGCACCAGTAAGCACCGCAATATGATAATCATTAAATGTTATCTTAGCAGGGCTTCCACTCATCTCAATGGTGGCCACATCTTCTGCATTTCCAACTAAAGCATTAGCTATATTATGCGCTAACATATCACTTGCCCCACTTTGCACGATATGTTTATGGCGATACCCTTTTCTACCTCTATCTTGAATTGTTGATAGGAACCCTGGATGATTAATTGTTAACGTCATGAAATTTCATCCTCCAAACGTTCGAACTGAACTCTATCTAGTACATTGATATTTCGAATTTCATCCGTAATGGATTTAATTCGTCCAATAAGTATCCCTTTAGTCTTATAACTTTTCGTGACAAGATGAATGCCCATATCTGAATAATATATATCATTCGGTTTTACGTCGATTGATTCATTAATATAGTCATCACCAATCATTAATTCAACGGGTATGATGACCTCTTCAGGATAATATCCGAATGTTGAAACTTTAAATGGTTGATTATACAGTTGATTCATATCAATGTGAATTACTTCTGAAAAGATCGAAGCACTTATTAAATGTAACTGATAATATTTATGCTGGTTTTCTTCGATGACTTCACTATTAAAATGCTTCAAATCGTTCCCTATACTCTGACTAATAGATTCAATCTGTTTTTTTAATGCGTTTAATGGTTTATGGGTATCATAATATTCCATTGCTTTCAGCGGATGATACAGAATATGTATCACATTATTTGAAAGAGAAATGTCAGTAATAAATTTGAATTTCTTTAATTGCTCATTAAGCAAAATATATAACTTTTCAATATCAATAGATTGAGTTTTTACTTGAATGACCTTATCTCCTAATACAGTGAATGTTAAGTTCATAATTTACCTCCTTATAAACGTTAACTATAAACATTAACTAAGATGATTTTCGATAAAACAACGAAAGCACTTCTTGCAACCATTCCACTGAACCAGCGATAAGAAAATAAATCACAAATGCAACAAATATTATTGTAATATATGCTGCAATCGCACTTTGCCAATAAGACTCATATTCAATCAAAAAGATACAAAGCTTATGTGCTATAAATACAATAATACAAATTAATATTATTAGAAAAAAATTGATCATATATATCACCTTAGTCTTCATTAATTAATCATTTTAATATCATTAATCTATTTTAATATGATGGAGGTTCACTGTCCCCCGTAAAGAATTAATAATTTTAATATTATTGATCTGTGAAATTGCCAAATCAATAAATTCGTTCACATGAATATCTTTTACAAAAATAGAGTGTTGTTCTAGCATTTTTTGACGTTGAATACCTGGCAATGCTCCAGCCTCAATAGATGGAGTATACCATACATCATTTATACAATATATAATATTTCCAATATCACACTCAACAATCATTCCTTCTTCATTATAGTATACATAATAGTTCTGTTCATTACTTCGTTGAGGAAAGCGATAGCGTCTATTCGTTTTTATACTCGTTAAAGAAGATTTTAGGATTGGCAATGTCGAAAAGCGTATTGTATTTTCTCCATCTATACTAGGTAATAATCTATGATCAAAATCAATGTTTCCTGAATTTGTGACAGTCATTCGAACGGTATGAGCATCGTCAGTTAAATGTTCTTCTAACTGTTTCTTTAACCTATTTAATAGAACATCTTGATTTACTTTGCTACTGCGCTCTAATCGGTCTATATGCAGTGGAATGTTTTCTACATCATCTGATTTAAAAGTCTCAATATAATAAAGAGGCGATAATTTCAATTGATCTAATACTTTTGTTTTATCTTTAAATTCTTCTACTTCAGCATCTGCATTAGAATTAATCGTAATGCCTGCACCTACACCATATGTAGCGGTATCATCTTTTATTTCAAGTGTTCTAATCGCAACATTAAAAATAGACTCACCTTTCGGCAACAATATCCCGATTGAGCCGCAATATATACCACGATGGATTGGTTCAATTTGTTTAATAAAGTTCATTGTTGAATATTTAGGAGCCCCTGTAATAGAACCACAAGGAAACAATTGATTCAACACATCATATAGCGACACTTGATTGGAGTATTTGGCTGTAATCGTAGAGATCATTTGCCATATCGTAGGATACGATTTAACTTCAAATAATGGATCAACATGTACCGACTTCACACCTGATATCTTCGATAAGTCATTCCTTAATAGATCTACAATCATTACATTTTCCGCTCTATCTTTAATGCTGTCACGTAGTAACTGTGGCTCTTTATTTTTCGATAACGTCCCTTTCATTGGAGATGTTACAATGGTGTTCTTCACTTCATCTAAGGTGAAAAATAATTCAGGTGATAGAGATATAATATGACGGTGATGCTTGTCATCAAATATATAACTCATATATTCTCCATCTTTTCGTTCTAATGCGTGCTCAAAAAAAGTGAATGGGCAAACCTTCCATTGAGATTGTAATCTCGTTGTAAAGTTGACTTGATATGTATATCCTTCACTTATATAAGACTTAACCATCTCTATACTCTCTTTCAACTGTGCATCCGATTGTGTCCACTCGAAGTGATGATCTGTACCTTCTTGTTGATAGTTTTTTCTGGTTTTTTTGACTGTTTTATTTTGATAAAATTCATACTTTGAAACCGCTTCGTCATAAACGATACAATGGGCAATCGGTCTATTTCCATGCTGTTTTTCCCCCTGTGGAGCACTACTGTGTTGATTATTTAGTTCTATACCATTTAGCAACTCTCCAACTTCATAATCTAATAGCATAATGACATATAATCCTTGGGATTGATATTTTTCAGCCTTTTCACAAAAATATTGAAATGAATGAGCATCGCTAAATTCACAGCAAAAAGAATCGATAGAGTCTACAAAATATAAAGGCTTGTCCATTTGAGGATATTGTATAATTGCATACGACATAAAACTCATCCTTTCCAACCTTTCATTTCAACAAAGTTCATTAATAATTGATGGCCATGTTCAGTCAATATTGATTCTGGATGGTACTGAACCCCTACAATTGGCTTATCAATATGCGCAAGTGCCATTGTTATCGTGTCATTATCATCTTCTATATAACTTAATTCAATCAGCTCATCATGACTTAATAATTGATTTCTATCAATGATTAATGAATGATAACGTGTAATAGCGTGAGAATAATTAATATTTTTATAAATAGGATGAGTTACACCTTCATCTGTTAAATTCAAAGTGAAGACTTCACCATGTACTGGACGCTGTTTATGAATATCTATATTAAATACATATCCAATCATCTGATAACCGAGACAAATTCCCAAGATCGGTACCTTACATGATTTAATGATAGATAACGTTCTGGGGTAATCTGATGGTTTACCAGGTCCAGGTGAGATAATAATGGAATCTGCTTGTTTGGCATAATGATTTATTAATTCATCATCATATTTTACTGTGATAACATTATCTTGTGTAATCGTTTTGATATAGTGTTCAATATTGTATGTAAATGAATCATAGTGATCAATAATTAATATCATATTTTAAACCTCAATGAATATTGTTATAATACTATCTATTGTATTTCTAAGAGTTATGGCTATAGTGATGTATTTTCTATTATAATTAACAACTCATAGTAATTGCTAACATTAATTACTTTAATGATTGATTATTAATTAAGTATTTTATATTCGTGTTTCTCAATTAATTTTGCTCATTTAACGAAATCAATTCTTGTTTCAAGAGAGTTTCATTCTTTTGAATGAGTGTATTATATATCAAGTCATATATAATAGTATTATACCAAGAAACTTTAATATCTATATATCATTTTCAAATCATTGAATATATTTAATACATATTACAATTAAAAAATGGAGGAGTACTGTGAATTCTACAACAAATAAAATTTGGACGAAAGACTTCATATTAATCTGTATCGCTAACTTCTTTACATTCTCAGCATTTCAAATGACTCTACCAACACTACCTCTGTTCATACAAGAACTTGGTGGAACTGATGAAATCATCGGAATGATTGTGAGTATTTTCACTGTAAGTGCTTTGCTTATAAGGCCATTTACAGGTCAAGGGTTAGAATTTATTGGTCGGCGTAAAGTCTACCTAACGGGTGTTATCCTGTTCGCATTGTCGTTGTCATTGCTTAGTATTGTGCATTCTATTTTGTTCTTATTCATTATTCGAATCATTCAAGGATTTGGTTGGGGAATGACGACGACGTCAGCTGGGACGGTTGCAACAGATATTATTCCCGAACATCGACGTGGTGAAGGAATGGGTTATTACGGTCTATCGGTCAACATTGCATTGGCTTTCGGCCCTTCCCTTGGCTTATTACTTGTTGATTTCATTAGCTTTATGGAGTTGTTTTTAATCACTGCTGGACTTGTATTTACTGCATTCATCATTGGTTTATTTATTCAATACAAGCCGATAGAATTGACCGAAACATCGGTCCGTCATTTCCAATTGGACTTCTTTGAGAAGAATGCATTACCACCAGCGACCTTATTATTTTTTATCACCGTGACTTTCGGTGGAATAACATCGTATCTACCACTCTATACTAAGGATTTAGGCTTTGCATCATATCATATTCAATTGTATTTCATGATTTACGCTATTGCTTTACTTGTAACGAGGTTATACAGTGGCCGATTATATGATCAATATGGTTTAAAACCTGTATTTGTCCCAGGTACATTATTGATTATTATCGCAATGCTATTATTAGCATGGTTGCCATCGCCAATTGTGTTGTATATTGCGGCCGCTCTATATGGCACAGGATTTGGTAGTGTTCAACCTGCTTTACAAGCGTGGGCAGTTAATAGTGCTAGTAAAACTCGTAAAGGAATGGCGAATGCTACCTTTTTCTCAGCGTTTGATCTAGGCGTCGGTATGGGTGCTTTAAGTTTTGGGTTTATTGCTCATATGACTGGTTATTCAACAATTTATATCGTTGCTGCATTGAGTGTGTTGACGTCTTTATGTCTATATTTATTCGTCATTCGAACACGTCAATCGAATTCAGTATCAAAATAAATTTTAATCATTTTGTTTAATGAAATTTTTCTCGGGTATATACTAAACATAAGTCATTAAGACTTAAGCAATGATTGAATTAATACGGAGGTATAAATTATGGGTATTATTATTATGTTAATTGTCGGAGGAATTATCGGTTGGTTAGCCGGAATGGTAATGGGTAAAGACATTCCAGGTGGAATCATCGGTAACATTATCGCTGGACTTTTAGGTGCAGTATTAGGTAGTTACTTACCATTTGTTCAGTTCGGACCAGTTTGGGGCGGAGTTGCAATTATTCCAGCATTCATTGGTTCATTACTATTAATCTTTATCGTATCAGCAATTCTTGGTGCGATGCGTAAGCGTTAATTAATAGTTTTCAATAATTATTAATCAAAACAATTTAAATGAAAAATCCCTAACCACTTTATGGTTAGGGATTTTCATTTTGTAATGAACATTAATTTAAATTGAAATAATGTCTCATTCGATTTTATTCTGGTGTATCATCACTACCTTCAATTGTGAATTCATCTGGATGCACACCATAACGTTTATCACTATTTAAATCATCAATTTTTTTCAATTCATCTTCTGTTAATTCAAAATCATATAATTCAATATTCTCTCTAATTCTTGAAGGTGTCTTAGATTTCGGAATAACAATTCTATTACGTTCAATATGCCATTTCAAAATAATTTGTGCGATACTCTTATTATACTTCTCACTCAACTCTATCATGATTGCTTCTTGATCTATATCTCTCAATCGATTAATTGGGCTCCATGCCATAATATGAATACCATGTTGTTCACAATATGCTTGTAATTCATGTTGGTTTAAATAAGGGTGGCATTCAACTTGATTGACTGCTGGTGTGATTGTAGTGTTTTCCATAAGTTCTTTCAGTTGCTCTTGAGTAAAGTTACAAACACCGATTGATTTAAGAATACCTTTTTCGTAATACTCTTCTAATACTTTATAACTTTCAATAAATAAGTTAGATTCAGGACATGGCCAATGGATTAAATATAAATCTATATAATCTGTATCTAACCTTTCTAATGTTTTTTCAATCGCTTCTTTCGTGCTTTCTTTATCTTGATCTTTATTCCATAATTTTGTTGAAATTAATATTTCTTCTCTTTTAATATTTGCTTCTTTCAATGCTTGACTTAGTTGTCTTTCGTTACCATAAAACGCTGCAGTATCATAATAAGTGTAGCCAGCTTCTTTAGCTGCTTTAACTGCATCATTCATATCGCTTTGTTCAGTAATCTTATACGTTCCAAAACCAACTTCAGGTACATTAATTTGGTTATGAATTGGATAAGTCTTCATAATCATCTTTCCTTCTGTATTTTTATATTAATTTTATCAATTATGTTTGACAAAATAAAAAATCTCGACTTAATAAGTCGAGATTTAATAATATTTATATGTTTTTCTATATCATTTAAATTTAAATGATTAATCTATATCTGTGTCTTCATCATCATTATCGTCTTGAGTTTTATTATAATGTCTTAATAATGCAACTTGTTTAATTTGATGATTCTCCGCATCCAATACAATCCATTTATCTTCTTCAGTATTGATATAATCGTCTTTCTCAGCATCGGTATTGATCATTTGGATCCATCCACCAATTGTATCTACTTCTTCAGAACCTTCAAACTCAATGCCAAATTGTTCAGTAATATCATCTAAAATGACACGCCCGTTAATATGGTATATATCTTCTTCAACCTTCACGATATCTGGTACTTCTTCATCATCAAATTCATCACGAATTTCACCAACGATTTCTTCTAGAATGTCTTCCATCGTGATGATACCAGCAGTTCCACCGTATTCATCAATCACAAGTGCAATATGAACGCGTTCACGTTGCATCTTAATTAACGCATCACTGATGCGCGTTGCTTCATGAATCAATGGTAAATTGTGCATATGTTTAGAGGCTAAAATTGAATCCCCTGCTGCATAATTCGTCAATAATTCCTTCACATTAATGAATCCTAATATATGGTCTTTATCACCATCTTCAGTGACTGGATATCTCGTAAATTGGTATTCTTGAACCACTTCTATAATTTCATCAATAGTGACTGGCATTTGAAGTGTAATCATTTGAGTTCTTGGAACCATAATATCTTTTGCAATTCTTTCATCGAAAGAGAAAATATTTTGCATATATGCAAGTTCGGTATGATTAATTTCACCTGATTGATAACTTTGAGTCATTATAATTTTAAGTTCTTCTTCAGAATGTGCATCTTCATGCCCTGCAGGCTGTACTCCAAATGCTTGAAGTATAAGTCTAGCTGTCCCGTTCATTGACCAAATTAACGGCTTCATAATAAATCCAAAGAAATATAATGGTCTTGATAAAAGCAATGTCATTTTCTCTGCAAATTGAATTGCTAATGACTTCGGTGCTAATTCACCAATCACGACATGAATGAATGTCACAATTATAAATGATGCAGTCACTGTCACTGCTTTCATCATTGCTGGTGGTATTCCAACCAATTCAAAAAGTGGATGTAAAATAGATTCAAAAGTCGATTCACCAATCCACCCTAATCCTAAAGCTGTCACTGTAATACCTAATTGACAGGCTGAAAGATAGTAGTCTAAATCATGTACCATTTTCTTTACAAGTTTCGCTGATGAATTACCTTCATCAATTAATTGCTCAATCCTTGAAAGCCTGACTTTAACTAGCGAGAATTCACTTCCTACAAACACCATCGTCAATAATATGAGTCCTACAAATATTAAAAAATTAAATAACGTACTTATGTCCAATTAGTTCCCTATTAAATAGGGATTCACCTCCACGAATTAATGACACCTCAATTGAGAAGTATCTTGATTTATATTTTGTTCATTTCTGCTTCTTAAGCTTTTATTTGAATTTGAATCTTCCAAACAATTCATTGTGCTTACTATTCTATTTTTACAAATCGCCTTCCCAATGGTGTCACCTCCGTTACAAAAATATACCAAGAATATTCTATCATATTAAAAAAAAAATAACCATGTAATTAACTAAATTGTAACATCTCGATTTGCTGCTTAATACGCTCTTTATCGATTTGGCTACCTATGATTACAATGACAGGCTCTCGTTTTAATTCATATGGCTCATACTGCGGAATGCCAAAGGCATATTGTAATAAATATGTCTCGTCTGGTATGTGTCGTAAAGTGACAAAACCTTTTACACGATATATATTATCATCTAATTGACCTAACCAATGATGAAGTGATTCAATTTCAACGCTATTGCTCAATTTAATGGTCATTGATTGAATGTTATGAGCACTAGGGTGTCTTTCAATCTCATTCATTAAATTGTGATCGGCATAAAATTTCACAATATCTTTTTCCGATAAATGTTCGATGGATTCAATAATATACGCTTGATCATTTATATTTTTTATTGCATTTCTAGCCAGATTAATTTCATCCTCTGTTAATACATCTAATTTGTTTAATATTAACGTATTAGCATACTTGATTTGATGTAGGTATAATTGTTTCATTTGTGGCGTAGTATTTAATGTTAGTAGTTTTTGACTATCGACCACTGTAATTAACTGTTTTAATTGTGTGAACTCCATGACCGCAGGTGCGCTAATCGCATCAATTATTTCAACTGGATCGGCAACACCTGTTGCTTCAATAATAATTAAATCTGGATTTAAGTTGTAATATAATTCATGTAATTGAACTTCTAAATCTTCTTTTAACGAACAACATATACAACCTTGCGTCATTGACTTAATACTCTGACTTTCTCCGATAATATTTGAATCAATATCAACTTCACCAAATTCATTCATTAGAATTACACTTTTCATATTTTTGTCTAATAATGATCTAAATTTCTTAAGAAAGGTTGTTTTACCACTACCAAGAAATCCACTAATAATGATGATATCCATGTCTTTCACCTGCATTTTTAGTTTTATTTTTTATAGTGCTCTAACAATATCTTACTTTCTATGATAGTCATTAATATGATTATTACCTATATCATGACCAAGCACATACAAATGACCATTAAATAATTGATATAGACTGTCAAACAATGCTTCATCTAATGATTGATGTTCAAAAATTACAATGGTTTTATTAAATTTCGTGGCTTGCTCTCTAAGAGCATGATGAAGTTTTTCAACTGTCACCTGGTCTAAACTTCTAAATGGTTCATCTAATATTAAGATTTTTTGATTACTGAGTAACGCCCTTAACAATTGAATTTTGCGACGCTCTCCTCCACTAATATTCATACCGTTCATCGATAATTCTTTATCTAAGGATAATTTAATATTCAGCATCAGCATATAATAATTCAATTGTTCAATATTTATATTTGGATTCACAAGTTTTAAATTATACATAATTGTGCCAGACTCAAAATAAGGATAATCCACGGTGGAGTGTACTTTGTTTCGATCAATGTTAATTTCCCCTGATTGTATTTGAGTTAATCCAGAGAATATACGAATCAGTGTCGATTTACCAGAACCACTATCCCCTTTGACTAAGATATATTGCCCGGGAAATGCTTTGAAACTTATTTGATCAAACAATAATCTCCCATCTGGCAATAAATATCTCAATGATTGAATGGAAATTACAGAGTGATTAAATTGACCATTTCCATTTAAATTATCATTTCTAACTAATCCAACCAATTCATTCAAATCAGATTCATCCAAATGATTATTATCCATGAATTTGCCTACATATATATTCTCATGGATATCATTTGTATTTCTAAATGTAAATTGTTCAATATTAAAATCATCGACATTAGATATTGTCATGAGCTTTATCTCCGCATCAATCCATTGTATTAATGAATCAATAAATGTAACTAACACTAATATAATGAGCGCAGTTATAGCAGCATCTAATTTACTTTCAATCAAGTATATGACCAATGCAATTGACAATATATATATAGTAATACATATTAACTTTATAATCTTACATACAAATTCAAACAGAAAGCTTAATGATTCATACATTTCTCGTACTTTTTGCAACTGGCTCAAAAATTGTGTTTCATATGAATGACTTTGTAAATTTAATTTAACTCGATGCCATTCGTCTAAATTCGCTTTATATTTTTTAAATTGATTGTTCTTTCTTTTTTCTAGTCGCTGTATTATCTTTTGAGAACCAAATAATATACTTTTAATGACTATAAATGCAATTGTAATGACCAATCCTATTTCTATTGAAATAATCAAGAGTACAACAATTAACAATAATTGCGTGATCAATACAATATTTCTTGGATGAATTCCTTCTATATGTTTTGACTGCTTTAGCTCTAATGATTCAATTGCATAATCAATATATGACGACTTATTGTGTAACATATTGATTGTTGGCAATTTTGAAATCATATGTTGAATGCGTTCCAACCTAAGGTGACTTACATCATTGAGAGTAATTTTGTGAGTTGTTAAGCGTTCAATATAATGGGTTGTAGCTTTCACAAGACCGAATAATTTCACAACAACAATCATCGAAATGAGGGCATACAGTGGCACGCCAATTGCACCTTGTACAATTAAGTAACCGCTTAAACCAAATAATAAGAAGTTAACCGTTTGACTAATGACCCCCATAAATAACCCCATTTTATTCATCATGATGCACCTCTAACTGATCAAAGTCAATAACATTCAATGGTTTTACTCGTTGTTTCACTAATGATAATTCATGTGTCACCATCACAACACATTTATTCTGGTCTGTAATTAGTTTTAACAGACACTTCAAAACACTTTGCTTTAATTCAATATTGAGTCCAGCAAGCGGTTCATCAAATAGTACAAATGGCTTATTATCCATCAACACACGCAAAATATTAATTCGTTTTTGTTCTCCATGACTTATTATAGATGGATCAATTAAGCCATCATGATAGCCAAAGCGTTCACAGATTGGATCTAATTTTAACATTTTAATATAATGAGCACATTCATCATAAGATTTATTCCCTATATTTTCTTTAAATGTCCCTTCAAAAATATACGAATGTTGTGGCAAATAGGAGACGGATTGACTTTGATAGAATTTAATACTGTCATTTAACAATTGTAAATATAGTGATTTCCCAACCCCATTGCGTCCAATGATCACATTAAATTGACTAAATTCTAATTCAACTTTTGGATAATGAATTGATTTACCTTCTAACTTTATATCATGCGCCTCTAAATTGACTGCTATTCCTTTATGAAGATTACTATCACTAAAATTATTAGTACCACTCAATTTTTCGCCATTCACAACAATATCTATATAACGTGAATTTTTACGATCAATGATTAATTGATCGAATGTATGGTCTAACAACTCTATTTGTCCCATCGACTCTTTTTTTGCATGAAAACTTTGGGATAAATTTTTGAGCGCCAAATAAAACTCAGGCACGACCATCATGACGATAAAAGCTGATTCAAACTCAATCGTTTTAAAAACGACTAATTCAAATCCAAGTTCAAGTGCTACGAGACCGATTGAAATCATTGTAATAAAATCCAGCATAAAGCCACTAACAAATACTGTTTTCAATAATTTCATCGATGCATTAGCATATTTTGAATTATAAGATTTCAAACGATTTACGACGTGTTGCTGGAGGTTAAGATTCACAACATCATCCATAGAGCGTAAAGTATTCATTAATGTAAATTGAAATTTATTTAATTCATTCATTTGAGTCTTCGCATCATCTTGAGTCTTCATTCCAACAACAATATATAACAATGGAATAAAAGGAGACGTCACAATTAATATAATCGCTGCAACCCAATGGTAATATAAAGTCACACCAAACATAATAATGAGAGTCATTACGCTTAATATTGCAGTAAATTGATAATTCGTGACATATTGTTTCGTCTTATCGAGAACAAACGTAAGTTGATGTTGTAGTTCACCAGCTTCTAATCTGTCTACAAGTGGTATCGAATTGATAATTATATTACTCCATTTGTTCGTTACGCGAGTTGCTTCAACACTCATCATGAGTTGACTTGCTTCTTGAAATATATAACGACCACTTAATAAAACAGCTATATATAATATCATTGAATAAGATACTGAAGCTTCTTGTATCAATAAATTTATAAGTTCCATTAATAATATGACAAAATATACAAATGAAATAATACTTAATATATTAAATAATATAGCTAATAATTTATTTAAAGTAATTTGTTGATATTGACGTAATAACATATTAAAACCTCATATATAATTATATTAAAACCTTTTTATTTATTAATCACTTAAAGATTAAAAATTATTACAAAGTAATAATTAGTAAGTAATATAAAATAGAACCTTCAGATCTACACTCCATTTTAATTTATAAAATAAATAAAGATTGTTATAATGTTAATATATCATTTTAACAATTCATTATGGTTGAAAGTATCTTGTCATGGGTATTAAATATGAACGAATGACTTTATTGATAGCAAGTTATTTTTACCACAATGCATTAACAACGGAGGATAATACAATGAATGAAAAAATTAAAACTGCAGTTAATTTACTTCCAGTCATATTAATTCCATTGATCAATGAACGCAAAAAAATTGCTGAACATCCAGATGTACAAAAAGCAACTTCATTAACGATTGACTCTTCTAAGAAAGTAGCCGATATCTCTAAAACAGCTGCAAAAAATATTCAAAATGCAGCAGTCAATACAAAAAATACGACGCAAAAAGTATATAATACAACTCATAATACTGCGAGTAATATTAATCAGTTCGTACAAAATAAAAAACAAAAATTTGATTACAATAAAGAAATGAAAGCTTATGAAAAAGAACAAAAGAATGAACAAAAAGAAATGGACAAACTCAAGAAGCAACAACAGAAAGAAGAAAAACGCATTGCTAAATCTCAAAAACCTTTAAATAATGGCCATCATATCGCTGGAATTAGCGAACAAGATATTACATCTTCAGAGATGCCAACATTAGATATGTATGAACACCCTATAAATAGTGAAGAATTGCATTATAATCCTGAACAGACGGAACGTGGAACAGTAGATGAAATTAAAACGTTGAAAACACCTTCGAAACCAATTAATAAAGATGTAGACATGTCTAATGTGAATCGAATCGAGTATGCTGACTCATACCGAGATGAAGATCAGCAACAATCGAATAAGCAAGGTATCTTCAATTATGATGAAACGCAAGACTTCTATGATACACCTAAGCATGCTAATCTATATGATTCATCACAAAACGATGTCGAAGAGAAGTATAAATATGCTGTATTAGGACATGATGAAGGTGAAACTCAACAATTAAATACAAATAATCACCAAAATACAAATGAACTGAATTCAAATAACGAAATCATTGGAAATAATGAAGATACTATGTATGAAATGACTCATAACCTTGCTTATCATGAAAAGCAAGATTATAACGCATTAACTGATACTGCTAGCCGTCATATCAATGCTATTTTAAGCTATTATAATAATCCAACATTCAAAAAGAAATCTAACGATAAGCATAAGGACCCTTCTTTATTCGATAAGCATTACGATCAAATTTTAAAACATTACCGCAATAAATAACATCTAAAATTGAATCAAAGATAATGATGAAGAGCTTGTCATCCAAGCTCTTTTTCATCGTCATTAACTCTATCCATACATTAATGGAACGGTGAATATAACATTAATGGAAAGGTGAATATAAATGAAGAATATTGCTATATTTTGTGGCTCACAAAAAGGAAAACAATTAGAATACATTCAAGAAGCAAAACAGTTCGCAACATTTCTTGCGAGAGAAGGATATACGATTGTCTATGGTGGTGGCGCTGTTGGTATAATGGGCGCAATTGCTGATGCAGCAATTGAAGCTGGTGGTGAAGTGATTGGTGTTATGCCGAATTTCTTAGTAGAACGTGAAATCGCTCACCCGAATTTAACAGAACTGCATACGGTGGATACAATGCATGAGCGAAAAGCATTGATGGCAGACTTAAGTGATGCCATTATTGCACTTCCAGGTGGTGCTGGAACTTTAGAAGAGTTTTTCGAGATGTTTACATGGGCTCAAATTGGTTTACATCGCAAGCCGATCGGTTTATATAATACTTTAAACTACTTCAATCCACTCATTGAAATGTTTAATCATATGATTACAGAGGAATTTATTAAAGAAGATTATATGAAAATGGTTGATATTGCGGATTCTCCTACTGAGATGATACGTTTATTAAAAGACTATCAAGATGTTCCAGTTAGAACATACGACTAATTGTTAAATCTTAAAATAGATAACCAATAATAAGAACCGACTAAGAATAGATGTTCTTGTCGATTCTTTCGATGTTTAAACTGTTTGGCTATATTTATAGAATGGGTTTATATATAATTTTTTCCATATAGCCTTTAATTCATATAATTAATGAATAGTTAAGTAATTTTCTTGAATAACTTTATTATTCGACTTCAACTTTATTTGAGCTCTCCCTTTATATGAATCATCAATCTTAATTTTAAATTTTTGCGTTACATAACCATCTTTCACTTTATACTGCTGTTCCTTTGAGTATGATGCTTCAGAGCTTTCGTTACCTTCAAGGAATTTTGAAATTACTTTGCCTTGCTGATTTTCAATACCTAGTTGCATTTTTTGATCATCCAATCTACCTTCATGTACATAGACTACAATTTCAAATGTTTCATGTGTATTTACATGAAATGGGAAATTCAACGTATATTCATATTTTTTATTGTTAAATTGTTGATCCTTATCTTTTCTGTCGATCTCATTATTATCTTTATATGTTTCATTTTTATTGTGATTGTTATCGCTGTTTTGATTGTTATTTTCATTTTGTGCATTATTATTGTTAATTTGACTTAAATAACTGCCTTTTTTGAAAGTCTTTGGATCAAACCAATCATAACCTTTTACTGGTGATCCCCACGGCTCTCTGTCATATTCTTTACCTTGGCCTGGTTCTTCTTCCTCTAATAATGGAGTAATTTTATCTCGCTCTATATTCTCAGGTAAAGATTCATATTCATCTTCACTCAAAAGCCATTTAATCGCGTTAATTGCAATGGTTTTATGACTAAATTCATTAAACCCAGGGTATGTTGTTTTCTCTCTACCATTATCTTCACGTTTATATTTTGGTGAGTCATCTTCAAAGTATGACGAGTCTCCAGCAAAAAAAGCTTTTCCTTTACCGACAACGCTTAAAGCCATCATTGCACCTTCATCTCTTCCGCCGTCATTATAGACACCTTGATCAACGGCATGGTCCCATGCATCTTTTTTAGATAGTTTGGGTGGATATATTATACCTTTTGCAATATCTGGATTTGTAATTGCAATCGTTGAACCTGCATTCATTTCAATTTTCTCTACACCTTCTGTAATACCAAAGCTTTGATCCGGAGAAACGATTTGAGTTGATTGAACTTTATCTAATGAATTATATCTAAATCTGACACCAAAATGCTCATGTAAGAAATCTACTCCCTCGACATCTTGCATTGCCTCAGCGTGCTTTTCTTTATTAGACATTCCTTTTGTTGGATTAGACATCGCACCGCGTCGATATCCATTCATAACTTCAGAAGAATCAAAACGATTAAAATTTCGATCGCCATTGTAATGATTTGATATGAAAAAGATCCCTCCTCCATTTTTCACAAATTCGATAATGGCTTGTTGTTCACTTATCTTTAGAGGAATATTCGCTTCAGGCATGACTAATACGTCTACTTCTTTTAATGTATTCTGATTGAGTTGTTGCATCCCATCTGTTTGGGTTATATGATAGCCATTTGATTTTAATGCATCTCCAAACTCTGAGAATCCGCCATCAATAACCCAATCAGCTTCACCTGACGTTTGACCATGTGATGCATCAAATAATATCGTTTTTTTCAAATTATCACCTTCGTGAGCATTATCATTCGATTGTTTATCATATAATGATGACTTTGAACTACATCCAATAAATAACATCATTACAACTATTGTAATGATGCTAAACAATGCATATTTAAACTTCATTTAACCAGTTCTCCTAGACGAAACTAAAAGTACATCGACATTCACATTAGCATTTTGTTGAAAAGATGAATGATCTGAAGTCTTATTTTCATGTTCAAAATTGTTATTCACATCTTTTTCGTCCATTTTTGCCACAACATTAATCTCAAACGGCTTATCTTTTACTAGATACTTGATTCGCACATCTCTTTTATCCTTTTTATTTTGTGGTGTTTGGTCAGCGTAAGGTATTACATCCCCAATTGTGCTAATCAATTCTACATTTAAATGTCTAGCAATTTCTTCACCTATTTTTTGAATTTTCATTGTTTGGTTTTCTAATGTCTTTAACACTTCTACATTCATATTAAATTCCTCCAAAATTTTTCGAATTTATATTAAAATTTATATCATTATTTATTTTAATCTCTTTTTCTATCACTATTCGTTCTATGTTCATTTTCTTCATGTCTTGATGATTCATTTCTATCATTATTGTTAACACCGTCATCACTATTAGTTACATCATCATTTTTTTACCATCTAAAGGTTCTTTCTCTGTCGACTTTTTCTTGTTTTCATCTTTTGGTTCATCACTATTTTGCTCTGAATCCGCCTTAGAATCAACCTTATCTTTATCGTCTTCTTGTTTATTATTTCCTTTTTGCTTTTGTTTTAAACTACTTGATTCTTTTTCAAGAGATTTAATGTCCTTATTAAGTTGTTCTTTCTCTTTTTCTAATGTTTCAATTTGAGAATTTTGCTCTTTAATTTCCTTACTTAACTTTTCATTATCCTCATCATTAGAACATCCGTTGAGCATAAATAATATGCCTACCGAACTAATAACTCTTATACATTTATTAAAAGTTAATTTCATTATTTTCCTCAAAGCCTTTCATGTATCTATTTTTAATCATTCATGTTCTTATACATTATCGATTTTTTTATTTTATAACCACCTTTTTGATTTAAAGATATCATAAGGTCATTTGTAGATGAAACTTCAGTTTTGATTAATTTATGCTGAGAATGATTTTTCACCCAAGATTCAAATTCAACTTTCAACCTTTTATGGTAACCTTTATTTCTATATGTGGGATTGGTCCATGAAAATTTAATATACCAACAAGGTTCTATCGGTTTAAAGATAACATACATGATACTGATTAACTGGTTTCCGGTATCATTTAGTATGTAATAGAGTCTTCCGAATTTTTCTTTCAACTCAAATTGAATCATTTCTTGATAAATTGCATAATTTATTTCACTACAAATTTGTTGTTCATTCAACATTTCTTTAACTAACTTATCAATCACCATATAATTATCCAACTAGAACGCCCCTTTGATACCGCTTATATAGACAAATATATTATCAATTCATTATTGAAATATTATTATTACTAATAATAATTATAGAAAAATTATAAAATGTGTTGATTATATTCGTATTTTTATTATAATCCGATTACTCTTCTAATGTATATCAATATTTTTCACATAATTTATTAATATAATGTAAATTTATTGTATTTTTTCTGTAAAAAGACTTTACCACCTTATTACTTTGGTATTCTTAAATGGCATTTACAATATTATTTTAAACTTAAGGAGGATAATTCATAATGAAACAATCTTTATTGAAATCAACGTTGCTTTTTAATCTTATCGTTATTTTAACATTGATAATGCCATTTAATACAATGCTCGCTGCACCTTCCACAGAATCACCAACAGTTGAGCAAGCTACAACTGAGTCATCAACTACTGAAGCGTTGTCTACAGAGGTAACATCATCTGAAGCAGCCTCTATTGAAGATCCTTCAACAGAACAACCTGCAACAGACACTTCATTGGAATCTATTTCTATTATGCATACTAATGATATGCACGGTAGACTTAAAGATGATGGTGATCGTTCAATTGGTATGGCAAAGTTGGAAACAATTAAAAAAGAACAAGATCCTACGTTCATGTTCGATGGAGGAGATGCATTCCAAGGATTACCTTTATCGAATTTTGACAAAGGAGAGAGCATGGCCAGAGCCATGAATGCCGTTGGATATGATGCGATGGTTGTTGGTAACCATACTTTTGATTTTGGTTATGAACAAGCAATTAAATATAAAGATTTGCTAAACTTTCCTATCTTATCATCTAACGTATACAAAGATGGTCAATTAAGTTTCACACCTTCATATAAAGTTACAAAAAATGATATTAACTACTCAATTATTGGCGTTACTACACCTGAAACTAAAACAAAAACTCATCCTAACAATATTCAAGGTGTAACATTTACCGAACCACTTCAAGCTGTTCGAAAACAAATGGAACAATTAAATAGTACGACTGATGTATTCGTTATTCTAGCTCATTTAGGCGTTGATGAATCAACACCACAAGCTTGGAGATCAACTTATTTAATTGACCAATTATCACAAATGGAACAATTTAAAGACAAGCCAATTATTCTAGTAGATGGTCATTCACATTCGTTATTTGAGCAAGGTCGCCAAATTACTGATAATGCGATTCACGTTCAAGCTGGTAACCACTTAGGACATTATGGTCTTGTATTAACTGATATTGAAAAGACTGCAACTGGTCATAACCTTAAAAATACTAAAATGTCTACACATGGTGCCGAAAGTCATTTAGAAACAGCTCCGTCATCAAACACTCAATCAATCGTTGATGAAGCTGTAGCGAATTTCGAACAAGAAACTAATGAAGTTATGTTCTATAACAAAGAATTATTAAATGGAACTCGTGAATTCGTTAGAACTCAAGAGACTAATTTAGGAAATATGATTGCAGATTCACTATATCATTATGGAAAATCTGCATTTAGTTCACCTTCCGATTTTGCTGTAACGAATGGTGGTGGTATAAGAGCCGACTTACCAGCAGATCAGGACATTACACTTGGTGACATCATCACAGTTTTACCTTTCGGTAACATTATCGCTCAAATAGATGTTCCAGGATCTGATGTAATGGCGATGTTCGAACATGCACTAAGTGCTGAACTGACTACAGATGAAGATGGTGAACAAGTTTTAGGTGCAAATGGAGCGTTTTTACAAGTATCAGATTCAATTAAAGTTTATTATGACATCAATAAACCGATTGGTGAACGTGTTGAAGAAATTCGCATTCTAAACCCTGAAACAAATAATTATGAACTTCTTGATGAAAATAGAACATACAAAGTTGCAACAAATGATTTCTTAGCTGTTGGTGGAGACGGATATACAATGTTAGGTGGCGAACGTGAAGAAGGACCATCTATGGATAAAGTATTTGCAGATTATATTAAAAATAACTTAGACTCTATCGATTCATATTACACAACAGAAAAAACAAGAATTTTACCAGCATCAATGTTACCATCTCTAGACCCTTCAACTGAAGAAGTCACTACCGAGGATATTTCATCTGAAGATGTAACGACTGAGGAAATCACTACTGAAAAAGTTACTGCTGAAGATATGACGACTGAAGAAGTTACAGCTGAACAGTCTTCTGAAGATACGACGACTGAAGAAATTGCAACTGAACAATCTTCTAAAGATATGACGACTGAAAATAACTCTAATAAATCAGTAATAGAAGAAAATCAATTATCAAACGAAGCAGAAAATGAAAACGAAATTCATGAACACTCAACAATTCAAAATAATCAAGATGATATAACTGAAAACAAAAACGTAGTGTACAGTGATGAAGATCAAGAACTCTCAGATAAATCAACATCAACTGATCAACAAGATGAAAGTGACAACTTATTACCTGCAACAGGTCAAACACCATTCAATCCATTAATTCCAGCAGTTGGTTTTATCATACTTGGAGCATTCTCGATTTTATTCACTCGCTCAAAATCTTCATTCTTTAACTAACATAATAATTCATTTCAATATCCAAAAAGCAACCATAGATATGGTTGCTTTTTTTGGATGTTATACTTTAACTTTTTACTTTACAAGTGAATATTCTTTTCATTCATATAAATTAACGTTACAATAGAGTTGTCAGATTCGTTTGACGACAACTTTATACATTTCTTTCGGGGCAAGGTGAAATTCCTAACCGGCGGTGTGTACTACAATGTACGAGCCCGCGACCTGCACATATTGAGTTATGTGTGGCTGATGTAGATGAGCTACAGCCGACAGTTAAAGTCTGGATGGGAGAAAGAAAATCAAAGCCTGTTATTTAATAGGTTTATTTGATGATGCGTTATTTCTCCTACACTATTCAATAGTGTAGGTTTTTTTATTAACGCTACTGTATAAGGAAGTGATATATATTGAAATATTTATACAATGCATTACAACTCGCAAAATTTGTAGAGCATCAAACAAGTACTAACCCTGCAGTTGGGTGTGTAATCGTAAATAATGGGAAAATCGTTGGAATGGGAGCTCACCTAATAAAAGGAGAACATCACGCTGAAGTACATGCATTAAAACAAGCTGGCCTTTCTGCTTCTGGTGCAACTTTATTCGTGACTCTTGAGCCTTGTAGCCATCATGGTAAGACACCACCATGTACTCAGGCAATTATTGATGGGGGTGTTAAAGAAGTAATATATGCGCATCGTGATCCAAATTCATTAGTCCATGGACATCATGTTCTAGAAGAGGCAAATATTAAAACAACGCATATGCCTTTGGCTGAAATCGAATTATTTTATCATCAGTTTGATATTACAATATCAAAACAACGTCCATATATTACAATAAAAACTGCAATGAGCATCGATGGCAAAATGCATCTAGATAACTTTGACTCTAGTTGGATTACATCTGAATCGAGCAGAAAAGATGTACATCAATTGCGACATCAATATGATGCAATTGCAGTCGGTGCAAACACTTACCATTATGATAAACCACGATTAAATGCTCGTTTAGATGATTATGGGCAACAACCTTTACCGATTATATTTACGAATCAGCCTAGAGACATATTAAACGATCAACACCAACATGCAATATTGGTGGGTCAATACGGGTTAAATCCAACTACAGCATTAAGTGACTTATATAACCAAGATATTTCTTCAATACTTATTGAAGGTGGACCAACCTTGATTAACCAATTATTAACTCAAAGACTATTTGACGAATTAATCGTCTACATTGCCCCGAAATTATTAGGTAGTCGACACACTATTTATGAGAATCCTCATATTACTTCAATGGAAGATATTCAACATTTAACACTCTTTTCCACTGAACAGTTCGAATCTGACATCAAACTTACTTATAGAAATGAGGTCGAACCATGTTCACTGGACTTATCGAATCCACAGGATTAATACTTTCAATTGACCAATCAAATAATGGTCTTAAAACTTTCACAATACAAGATGATACTGTAATCCAAGATATAAATATCGGAGATAGTATATCGATTAACGGTGTTTGCTTAACTGTGATTTACTTTGATACAAATTCATTTCAAGTTCAAGCAATTAAGGAAACACTTAACATTACCAATTTATCAATGTTAAACAATGATGATATTGTAAATTTAGAACGTGCAATGCTTCCTACAACACGATTTGGTGGTCATATTGTTCAAGGTCATGTCGATGGTGTAAGTGAGATTATACATTACGATAATCATAGTGACCATATTGAAATTAAATTAAGCATCCCAGAACATCTTATGAAATATATGTCACCTAAAGGTTCTATTACAGTAGATGGCATTAGCTTAACATTGTTCGATGTATATCCGAGTGATAATACTGCCACTTTATCTATTATTCCCGAAACAAAGCAGAAAACTAATATTTCGCATCGAAATATTGGCGACTTTGTTAATATCGAGTGTGACATATTAATAAAACATATCGATACGTTATTACAACATCAAGGGGGAAGTAAATATGACCTTTGATACAATACAAGATGCCGTGAAAGACTTATGTGCTGGTAAACCGATCATCGTTGTCGATGATGAAGATCGTGAAAATGAAGGGGATCTTGTGATGTTAGCCGAACATGCAACACAATCATCGATAAACTTCATGGCTAAGTACGGGCGAGGACTTATTTGCACTCCTGTCCATCACACAATTGCAGAAAGATTAAACTTACGTAAAATGACCAGTGAGAATACCGATCCACATGGGACAGCATTTACTGTGAGTATAGATCACATGAGTACAACAACGGGTATAAGTGCTAAAGAACGAGCTATTACGATAAAAGCGTTATTAAATGATGAAAATACTGCCCATGAATTCAATAGACCAGGACACATATTCCCTCTCATTGCACATCCAAAGGGTATTCATGCAAGAGGGGGACATACAGAAGCAGCCATTGAGCTTGCTAACCTATGTGACAGTAAGCCTGTCGGAGTTATATGTGAAATCATGAATGATGATGGAACAATGGCTCGATTAGATGATTTATTGCAATTCAAAAAGATACACCAATTAAAACTTATAAATATTGAACAACTCAAGAAATATATTTCTTCAATCGAACATACAGCAACCGTTAATATGCCAACACAGTATGGCAACTTCACAATGTATGGGTTTATCGAAAAAGCAAATGAAAAAGAGCATCTCGCACTTTTAAAAGACAAACCTAGAAATGATATGCCTGTTAGAATTCATAGTGAATGTATTACTGGTGATGTTTTTACATCTAAGCGATGTGATTGTGGTGAACAATTAGATCAAGCATTAAAAATTGCAGAACAACAAAATGGTATGATTATTTATCTACGTCAAGAAGGTCGTGGAATCGGCCTTACAAATAAGTTACGTGCTTACGAACTCATTGAACAAGGGTATGACACGGTCGAAGCAAACCATCAACTCGGCTTTACAGATGACTTGCGCACATATCACGTTGCTGCTGATATATTAAAATTCTTCGATATAAATCGTGTCAAATTAATGAGCAATAATCCTTGTAAAATCAATGGATTATCTTCATATGATATTGACGTAATAAGACAAGCACATGAAATTCATTTCAATGAAATCAATGAACAATACTTAAAAACAAAAAAAGAAAAATTAGGACATATGTTGGAGGTTAAATAAATGGAAAATATACAAAAAGTTCAAGGTCACTTAAACGGGCAAGAACTTAATATCGCAATTGTAACAGCATCATTTAACTCATTTATTACATCTAAATTAGAAGATGGTGCGATACACACATTAATTCAGCATGGTGTATCAAAAGAGAATATTACTACTGTGTCTGTACCTGGTGCTTATGAATTAGGACTCATTTGTAAAAAATTAAGCGAAACAAAACAGTATGATGCGATTATCGCATTAGGGTGTGTCATTAGAGGTGCAACGACACATTATGATTACGTATGTAATGAAGCAAGTAAGGGGATTCATCATGCGAGTCTCGAGACAGGGGTTCCTAATATATTCGGTGTAATTACTACAGAAACAATTGAACAAGCGATCGAACGTGCCGGCACAAAAGCTGGAAATAAAGGAAGCGATGCTGCAGTTGCAGCAATTGAAATGGCTAATTTAGTCAAAACGATTGAACAATAAATATCTATAAAATATCATTAAATATATCATTGAATAATTTAAGGACTTGAATGTCAATCATTCAAGTCCTTAGTCGTTAATAAACAATTTAAGTTAAAACAATGTGATATCCATAAAGAACCAAACGATCATCACTAATAATAAAAATATTTTAGCAATTGTTGAAGCTAAAAAACCAACAAATGAACCGATGGAAGCTTTCAACGCTAGATCAAAGTCATTATTTTGAATAAACTCAACAATAAATACTGCAATTAAAGGGACTAATATAATACCAAATGGTGGGAATACAAATAAACCGACAATAACGGAAATAAATGCAGTGATTTCACCAAGTGTTGAGCCTCCATATCTTTTAACAAAATAACTACTTGCGATAAAATCAGATATTAACGAAAACAATGTTATGACAATCATTGCAGACCAAAATACCCAAGACAATTTATCGTCATTAATTCCAAAATGGTAAACAAAGAATCCTATCCATGGAAAGATTGCACTCGGTAACATTGGTAATACAATGCCTACGAGTCCAAGTAAAAACAATACTATAATAATTAACCATAATGCTATCGTCATACTCTAACCTCCTCTTTACTAAAGAGTAATATTATAAAAGCCACTATTAAAAAACTTCCGCTTACATAGAATACATACCCTAATCCTACCCATTCACTCATTGCTCCACCAAGTAAATTACCTACAAATTGACCGACAATCATCGCATTAGAAAATAAAGTCGATGCATAACCCGGGAAATCAGGTAATAAGTCTTGGAAGAAACTAATCCCTAATCCTAACAATACTGATATAAAGAAGGCCAACGCAATTTGTCCAATGAGCATTGCATAAACAGATTCAAAAATACCAATAGAAATAAAAAATATAGCGCCTACAACAGCTCCAATTTTTAATAACGTCATCGTTTTTAAACGGCTTGCGAGCATACCTAAAAGAATCATGATGGGTACTTCTAGCCCTGCACATGCACTGGATAACCAGCCTACCTCTCGAGCAGATTCATTTAAATAGTTCTTTACATATAAAGGCATATTCAATAAATACATCCATTGACCTATATGTAGTAAAACAAATGCAATAAAGGGTAGCAATATTTCCTTAGTCTTAAACATATTAGGTGCTCCTGATTTAATATGTGTCGATGTTGAATAATGAAATTGAGTATTAGGTTTCTTAATAAATAAGCACGACACAAATACAACAAGAAATAGAAGAATTGTACCAATAAATAAACCATCGTAATCAAATTTCATTAATAGTATTGTTCCGACAAGAGGGCCCATCAAAAACCCAAAGCTAAACATAGACCTTAATACTGTATTCGCTAACACTGCACGATCACTATGAGATTCATTAATCCCTTCTCTAGCAATAGCATATAGTTGTGGCATTGCAGGCGCACCTAATCCTTGAAAGAGAATCACAAGAATAATCATCAGCAATGTATTACTAATCAATAGATAATTCATAAAAGCAAATACGAAGCATAACAACGAACAAAGTATAATAATATTTCGATATTGCGGTATCTTATCACTTAACCGTCCTACAACTGAATTGACTAGAAAGCTCATTAAAGCAATCATCGCAAGGAAAATACCGTGTTGTGTACTCGTTATACCATGAACTTCCGTTGTAAATAAAACAAGGAATGGTGCGGTGATTGCTACAGCCATTCCAATGAAAGTCATATTGGACAAAAATAATTTATAGTTTTTTATGTTCAACAATGATAGAAGCAAATTCTTCACCTACTTTATATGATTTATTCATTATAACAGGTTATTTATTGAATTGTATTACAATTGCTGCTTTATCATCATGAACTTTTGACCGTACAACCTTCATTTTATCCTTATCATTAAGTTCAAATTGATGTATTTTATCAGCAATGAGTTGGCAGCCTTCGTTATATAAATCCATGATTAAATCTTCTTCACTATTCACAACAGGATATAGTCCATCCGTATGTAGAATGACCGCTTCTAAGTTAGACATCGGTATCGAACCATTATTGAGAACTTTTTTCAGCGCACTATCACCGTTCAACACAGTGTATTCACTACTTAAATTAGCAAAATTACGATAATTAAGTGCCTCTTGTTTCATCTCTTCAGGCCATTCTCCTCGTTTGAATTCATCTAGGTTGTGATTACGCCATTGCTCCAATCGATCTATTTCACGACTTTTAAATCGATCTTCATTTATTTTCTTTACGATCATTCGTTCTTCTTCATTTTCTTCATTACGAAATATAGCATAAAGCATACAATCTGCAGTTTGAGACCATTCTATTATCTTTTGATCATCATTTATACGAATAACCGCATGACAGCATTGAAAACGATCTTTTGTTTCAATAGGATGTGCATTTAGCTCTTTCATACGCTGATCAATCGCGTAATTAGCTTCCATTGTAATATCCTTTATCGACATCTTGTTGAATCTACTCATACGATGATCATTCAAGTATTCTTGAACAGCATTCGTTGCATGTCTACCAGCTGTTAAACCTTCGTAAATCTCTTCATTCAAACTCGTTACACCATCAATGACCCCAAAAATTGATTGCTGATGATTAATAATTAGACCATCTTCATTGATTGGATTTTGACCTATACGTGTATATGCATCAATTGTGTAAGACATTGTTTCACCTAGTTATTTATATTTATTGTTCATTTGAAACTCATGGTCCAATATCATTTTCGCATGATTAACTTGTGATTTTATTTCATTAAAGCTATTTCTCACATAATCCATTATATGATTCGCTTTTTCGTATGCTGTATTAAAATCTTGTTGACTAATCAGACTATCATCTAAAGCTCGTTGAAGATCTTCTTCATCGACTAATTCAAATTGTCCATCAGGTAGAACTAGCACGTCTAAATATAAATCATGCGTTCTACAATTACCAAGCTCAGGTATATTCTCATAATTAATATCAATATAATATTGCAAAATTCGATCATGATTATCGAACATTACCGTCATACTATAAAAATGATCATTAGGAACAAGTTGTAACCATTTGTAGTGATCATCAATTACTTTCACTTGTTGATTAACAATTGTCAACGTTAATGGCTCTCTTACTTTCTTTACATAGATCATTGCAATAATACCACTGAATATATCATCATTAATAGCACGTTCGATGTAGTCTTTCTCAGTAATACGCCTCCAATTTCTCTTATCCGTATATTTAATCTTCATGACAAGCCACTCCTTATCATCAGTATACTAAAATAAGATAAATGATTCACACATTATGAATAGCTATTCTTTATACCCAATGGCGATACTTTCCACATCATCACGATTTGATTTTCCAATAAGATAAGTGAGTGAATCAGGTGATCCATATGACTCAGAGATTAACTCTTTTATCTCAATTAATTCTTTTGGATTGATCGATTGAGTTGTCATTTGAACTTTTCCTAAATCAGCTTCTTCGTCATTCATCATTTCATATTCCATTGTAGCTAAATATAACGCTTTATCATATTCAGAGTTAAATATTATTTTTTTATAATGTAAATCACTGTTCGATTGATTAAACAAATGATTTTTTATATCTTTTTGATTGATATAATTATGTTCAACTAAGAAGCTTAATAATGGTTGATCATAAATTGAGATATCTAAATAGACATCTTCATACTTTTCTGCGTCATCAAATGTTATAACAATTGTACCAACACTAGGATCAGTGGTTTTACCAGTTGAACTATCATATAACATTTTCAAGAGCTGCTGTTCAACTTGTTCAACATGTTCTTCTTTTATCTGTAATGATTTTTCTTTATGTTCATTATACATCTCGAATGATATGTTACGGCTATTTGCAAGTTTTTGTTCGATTTTCGCTATCATATTTTCATCAATTTCTCTTGCTTTCATATCTAGTGGTACTGATGCTGATAGATTGTTTGTTGTAACAGGGTATGTCCTAACTATTTTCTTACCATTGTCTAAAGTATATTGTAATGTATATTGTTTATATGACAAATATCCATTGATTAAATCAGACTTAACAGAACTTTGATGAAATTTAATAATATTTTGTATTTCTTCATCAGTTTTAACGGTTGATGATAATTGATCGGAATTAGTCAACTCACTTAGGTTCCTCAAATATGCTTCATCAGATAATAATTTAACTGAAGTAATTTCTGATTGTTTCGGAATATAACTTTCAAATTTATGTTTATAAAAAAGTATTACACTAAGTAAAATGATGTGAATCAAAGCAACCATCATTAATCTTCTAAAGTTCAATTGGATTTTAACAGTCTTTTGAATAAACATATTAACGATAATATATATGAGTAGAACACCAAGTATATATCCAATGACCGCTATATTTATACCGAAGAATTCTAAAATAATTGTTGATAAAAGCATTCCGATTAGACCACCCATTAATGTACAAATGATTACAAATATCGAATTTAATTGTTTGAAGGCAAATGTATTACTTACATATTCATTTTTTACTTTATAGAACAATATATAGGACCCTATCATTCCAATAATAATAAGTGCTGACCAGCACAATATAAATGCAATACTAAGCCCATCATAAACATTTTCTAATACATAGAATGGAAAGGTCATAAAGTATAACCAATTCGGAAGTTCAAACTGTTGTGAATAACCATTCAGTAAGTATTGAGCATTCAATCGAGTGAGTCCGTATAGAATGGCCGGTAATAAAATAACAATCGGCACCAACACAATGTGTAACAAAATATTATTCATACATAGCACTAATAATGTTGCAAATGTATAAAATACCATATAAATAAAGAAGCATATGATTCCCCAATAGAATATCTCGTTAATCGTTATTTGCTCGATAAATAGGAATTTCACGCCAATAAGCAAAACCATTTGAAAAATTAATGGAATCATCACCGCAAACAATCCAACATAATGTATATGCGTTAAAAGTGATGCTCGGTTAAAAGGTAATTGATGCATAAAGTCATTGCTATTCGTATTGTTACTAAAATAATGTAGAACAGCAACTACAATAACTGCATAAACACATAATCCAATAACTTGTAATGGCATCATATATAAAATTGGACGTTGCGTTTGTATAAACTCATTAATCGCTGTAGGACCATCCATATATATCATCAATAGTACAAATGGTTGTACTATTATATTAATAATTATCGTGATCAATATAATCCACTGAATATTTGAGAAAAAATGATTAAATAAACTACGATTCCAATATGATGTTGTGAATTTCATATCCTCTTTCCCCCATTTCATAACTGAAAATTTCTTCTAAAGTTAACGGTAAAATGTCATACATGAGAGGATTAAATTGAGTAATAATCTGCTCAATGTTATTGTCTTTACGTATTAAGAGTGTATACACACGACCTGTTTTAGTTTGTTTATATATTTGTAATTGATCAAATAATGCTTTTGGTGGATCACTTCTAAATGCGATTTGCAGTTTACAAATATTAGTTTTCATCGTATCTATAGCACTCGAATAAATCTTTTGACCGTAATGAAGAATTGTGACCGCATCGCATAAGTCTTCGACTTCTCTTAAGTTATGACTTGAAATCACTAATGTAACAGATCTCTCACTTACTTCTTGAATAAGTAAATTTTTAATCTTTTGACGTATAATTGGATCCAATCCATCAAAAGGTTCATCTAATAACAATATATCGGCTTTAATGCTTAACACTAAAATAAACAACGCTTGTCTTTGCATCCCTTTACTAAAAGACGCAATGGGCTGTTTTACATCCAATTGGAACATATCACATAATTGTTCAAACCTTTTTCCATCAAATGATTGGTAGACTCTTTCATAAAACTTACGCTGATCTTGTAATGAAGCACCTCTAAAAAAATATGGAATATCAGGAACAAAAACTACTTTTTGCTTCAATGCGCTGTTGTCATATATAGAACAACCATCAAAATTTACTTGCCCTATTTCTGCCTTTAATAAGCCCGCCATTACTTTGAGCATTGTCGTTTTACCTGCACCATTGGATCCTAATATACCGTGGATACTTCCTTCTGATATCAATAAATTGAAATGATTAATCACTTTTTGCCCTTCAATTGTTTTCGTCAAATTACTTATTTCGATATTCATTTATTTCAGCCCCTTCTTTTTGGATTTTATTTGTCACCTCATAAATCAAATCTTTAACATCTATGTCTAATAAGTTTGCTTTCTCAACGATTGGGATCAGTTCATCGATAAGCTGCTGTCGTTGTTCATCATAAACATGTGATTTCACTCGGCTTACAAAAGACCCCTTACCAGGTATTGAATATATATATCCCGATTCTTCTAACACTCTGTATGCTTTTTGAATCGTATTAGGATTCACTGTGATCATTTGGGCTAATTCTCTAACTGATGGGATCTTCTCATTAGGTTGTAGTAACCCGAGATGAATATGCTTTTGAATTTCTTCGACCAATTGTGTATAGATTGGTACTTTGGACATTGAATTTATATTGAATATTTTAATCACCTACTCTATACTAACTGTACTATTTAATATAATACAGTTTAAAATATAAAAAAACAACAAACTTAGATTTAAGTTTGTTGTTCTACATTGATTTAATATTTATTAATATTTTTATTCATCCACATTATGATACACATTTTGAACATCTTCTAATTCTTCTAGAGCATCAATTAACTGTTCAAACGTCTGCATATCATCATCTGATAATTTCAATTCACTTTGTGCAGCTAAGTTTCTCTCTGCAATTTCGAATGTTTCCACACCATTTTGCTCTAATGTATCTCGAACACTATGGAATTGTTCAAAAGGCGCCGTAATGATGAGCGTATCGTCTTGTAATTCAATTTCTTCTACATCAATTTCTGCTTCTAACATCCATTCAAGCACTTCGTCTTCACTAAATCCTTTAATTCCAAATACGCATAGGTCATCAAATAAATAAGATACAGAACCGCTTTGGCCCATATTACCACCATTTTTACCAAAAGCAGCTCTTACGTCACTTGCTGTACGATTCACATTGTTTGTTAATGCATCAACGATAATCATACTTCCAGCCGGTCCAAATCCTTCATAACGAAGTTCATCGAAAGTTTCTTCAACATTCCCTTTCGCTTTATCTATTGCTTTATCTATAATATGCTTTGGCACTGAATAAGTTTTGGCACGATCCAATACCGCCTTTAGTGCTTGATTTGACTCAGGATCTGGCTCTCCTTTCTTCGCTGCCACATAGATTTCACGACCAAATTTAGCATAAATTCTAGAAGTGTTTTTATCTTTTTGTGCTTTTTTCTCTTTTATATTATTCCATTTACGTCCCATTTCATTCATCTCTTTCTCTATTCGTAATATTTCATTGTTTTATTATAACATTGTTTTAAAATCATCTTTTAAACTTATTAGCAAAATATAGTACTCTCTTAATAATCATCACTAAGTTGACAAATAGATTAAATCCCATTTCTCGTGGTGAATAGCGATTATGCTTAATTCTATTAAAATCATACATTGTATATAATATATACAAAAACAAAGCAAAGATATTTAATGCTAGATAGAAATAAGGAATTTGAATAAAGAAACCGACTAAACTTCCAAAAATCAATGCGATTAAGCCAACAAATAAAAACTTACCCCATCCTGCTGCATCATCAATGATGAAATATCCAATAATCCCTGCAACGATAAACGTCGCAATGGCTACACCAATATTTTTGTAAAATAATGATTCACCTAAATTATGCATATACATAGTGAATGTTGTGTAACTCAAAACGCCTAATAGTAACGCGTATAAATGTGATATCACTAAATTAAAAGTTTTTGATATTCTCACGAAGAATGATACCATGACAATACCAAATAAAACCATGTGAACGGTTGGTCTATACTCTGCCGGTAAAAACTGTCCAAAAAAAGCTCCGACACCAAAAATCAACCAATAATATATAAAATAAAACCATGTCATTTTAATTTTTTTCGAAACACCCGTACTAAGAGTACTCTCTACCATTCAATCACCTCTTTAAATTTTCACCATGATATCATTCCTTTATATCAGATATTGTATCACATAGCATGTATTTCTTAACTTCTACACTGATTGACCTGACGTTTCAAAATTTACAATGCGCATTTCTACACTATAAACGAGTTGAACAAGTTGATGAAAATTAGCTTGAGTAAGCAAGTACAAATGCCAAGGAAGACTTGGTTCATAATCATGCAAAGCAATTAAGAACGAATCCTCACTTCTTAAAGCACGGAATTCCATTCTCCCTCTCTTTTCGGATTGTTTATTTTCTAGTTTCCCACCAACGATGTCGTACCTTACAATCCCTTCTTTGGAGCGCCTATCTACATATGATAAATGGAGCAATGATTCATTATTAGCTTTAAAAGAAATTTTTACATCATTTTCAGTTTGTTCAACGTTGATAAATTGATGTCCACTCTCTTTTAACCAACTAAAATAATGCATTGCTATATCTTCAATATCCATATTTTCTGGCATAATAAACTTATGAACACTTCGCATTGAATTTTTACTATCAACTTTCATGTTTAACATTTTTGGTCGTCTACTAACCTTTATACTTGTTTTCTGAACAGGCGTTGAATAAGATTCCAAGCACTGAACAACAGCATCATATGGTACATTTTCTGTCACATATATAATTTGGCAGACATTGTTATATTCCGCAGCACGCGCGATATTATCCGCAATGAGTAGATACAAATCTTCAAACTTGCCTTGAATTTTACGCGCATTTCGCATAATAGGATCTTCAAAAAAAATGACAGTATGAATTCCTTTTAATGCCTTTTCCATTTCACGTAATGAGAAGATATCTCTTTTTAGATAAGTTATATGCTCTGTTGGTGGCAAGTCACGACTACTTAAAGTAACTATCTCATAATTATGTTTAAGTTGTTCCTTTAATTCCCTACCAATATGACCTACAACGCCAGGCATAAAGACTTTATGTTTCATATCGTTGACCTTCTTTCATTATAATTAAAGTTAATATAGTTAAACAAAGTACGATAATACATCCTATACTTATAAACCCTAAATTAAACTTTGTAAACACTCCGCTGACAAGTGCCCCGACGATAGATCCAATACTAAATGCAGCGTACAATATACCATTTGCCAATCCTCTATTATGGTGGCTAGTATATAAGCTAATCATTTTATTCATTGACATAAAAATCATCGCAAAACCGACCCCATAAATTGTCATAGTAAACACTGCAATAATGAGTGTCGATGTAAATTGTAAAGCAATCATACATACAATCAAAACTGTTTGACCGAACAACATATTTCTACTTAAAACCTTAAAAGAAGGTTTATGAATACCTTTGATAAATAGCATAATTGCAATTAAACCATAGATTGTTAATAAAATACCTGTAAACTTCGATGACAAATTCATATTTTCCACTGTAATCGGTAAGTGATAAGTCAATGCACCATTTGCAAGCATTAAAGAAAATGCAACAATGTATGCCAAAACAAGTGGCGGTTTTAAAATATGTTTAAAATGAATTGAGATCACTTGATCACTTTTCTTCTGATCGATTGATCTGTTAGAAATATTTTGTTTTGCTTCAGTCATCACAATTATGGCCATGATTATAAATAAAGCTAGCTGAATATAATACACTGAATGATATGATTCATTACTTGATACAATTCCACCAATCATTGGGCCAGTAATTGCAGCAACACCAATAGCAATTCCACTTCCTGACGCTTTATGCTTTAATTCTTTTATATGTTCTAAATCACCTAGCCATGCAAACAACACCGGTGTTAATACACCTGCAAATAATCCATGTAATCCTCTTAGCAATAGCAATTGTTCTGCTGAGTTAATTAATAGATATAAACACATTGATGGTAAAAGTATTAATAAAGTCATTAATACAATTCTTTTTCGACCATATCGATCTGACAATATACCTCCAATAACATTACCTATTAAATTAGTTAAGGAGTATATACTTACAATGAATGCAGCAAATTCATGGGATGCTCCTAATTGCAATGAAAACGGAGTGATGATGGGTAATTGGATAAATAAATCCATAAATGCAATCCAAATTAATATATATATTTTTAGCATGATAAAGCCGCCTTTAGTTATTTATATAACATATTATAAATCTTTCTTAGAATGATTTCGATGACTTTGAATAAAAAAATGCAATCAATCTTGTATTAAGATTAATTGCATTTTTGAATTATCATATTTAAATCAAACATCTTTACGGAAATGATCCACAATTAAACTGATTGCGCCGTCACCAGTTACGTTTGTTGCAGTACCAAAACCATCCTGAGCCATATAAAGAGCAATCATCAGTCCTATAGCACCTTCACCGAAGCCTAGAATTGAAGCCAAAATTCCACTTGCGGCCATAACTGATCCACCAGGTACACCTGGTGCTGCGATCATGATAATCCCAAGCATTAATATGAAGCCAATCATTGTTGGAATACTAACTAAATCCAATTGTGGCAAAACAAGCATTGCTGCAGTAGTACAACTTACAAGTGTAATCGTTGACCCTGATAAATGGATTGTTGCAAGCAATGGTATTGAAAAGTTCGCAACTCCTTCACTGACACCATTACTTTTTGCTTGAGTTAAAGTTACTGGAATTGTCGCTGCACTACTCATTGTACCTAATGCTGTAAAGTATGCTGGCAACATATTTTTCACAAGATTTAATGGGTTTTCTTTACGCAAAAATCCTGCTGTAAAATACAACACTGTTAACCAAATCCAATGCATTATAATAGCAGCAATTAAGACGAAACCAAATACTTTCATAACCGACATTACAGTACCTTGCGCTGTCATTTCTGCAAAAATACCAGCGATGTAAATTGGTAAGAATGGAATTAAAATATATTCAATAACGACTTCTGTAATCTTACTACCTTCTTTAAACAACGTTACAATCATATTAGACTCAGTCTTAATTGCATAAATACCAAATAAGAATGCTGTAATTAATGCTGTTAGAACGCCCATTAATGGATCAAACTCAAAATTAAAAAACGGTTCAATCGCCTCTGCTTCGCTAGGTACCTTTCCTCCTTTAGCAATGATAGGCATTAGTGTATATGCAACAATCATTGCAAATAATCCTGCAATAATTGTAGAAGTATATGCAACACCAACAGTCATGCCTAACAACTTCCCGCCATCTTTTCCAACAGATGTAATCCCTGCACCAATAAAGAATAAGATAATGAGAGGAATTAAATAGTTAATAAATTGCCCGAAAATCCCTTTAAATGTAACCATTGCTCGTGTAAGCCATTCAATATCAATAAGTCCAATCAAAACCCCTATAATAATACCTGATAATAATTTAACGATTAACTTCATTATGTTATACCCCGTCATTCATAAATTGTGTACCCTTAATTTATCATATAATTCAATAATTTAAAATATTACTTCGAAAGCGTTTTCTATGTTTTGAAATAGATATATTTAATTGTCATCTTTTTGACACCATTAAACTTGTGAATTACTTTACAATATAGATGAGGTGAATGATTATGAAATTCAAAAAGCAAAGTCAACATGGTGTGTGGGCAATGATATTTGCACCAATAATACTTGGCATTATATTTTCAAACGTGAATTGGTACCATCTTTTATTTGTTATCACCTGGACTTTATCATTTATGACTTTCGATCATATCCTTTTTTACTTTAAAAAAAGAAAGAAACGTATTCCTTACTTAAAGTCTGGTTTGTTGTTATGTATTGTTACAACAGTCATTACATGCATCATTATTGTAAATTATCCTCAGTTAATCTATTTCTATTTATCGATGATTCCATTTATCATCATGAACCTATATTTTTCAATATCTAAAAAAGACCGACTAATATGGAACGATATAGCGGGTATAACCAACTTTGCAATTGGTGGCTTAATGAGTGGTTGGATCGGAAATCAAGCACTTCATTTCGAAGTTTTTATTTTAACAATGCTGTTCTTTATAGGTACAGTCTTTTTTGTTAAAACAATGATTCGAGAAAAGAATAACCCTCAGTATAAACTTTACAGTTGGGTATATCATTCCATCGCATTAATTGCTGTAATTTTTATACACCCTCTATATCTATTAGCTTTTCTACCTTCATTAATTAGATCAATTGTCTTTTATGGGCAAGGTCTACCGATGAAGAAAATCGGTATTATTGAAATTGTAAATGTATGCTGGTTCGTAATCATCATCGCTTTAATCTAATCCTCACTAGTTGTATTGAATCATATTGAATATTTTAAAAATGCATAAGTTTAACCAAATAAGACCTCAGTTTGTAAGTACTCATCACAAACTGAAGTCTTATTTATTTTCATAGATTCATTATAATGAATCAATTAATAACTTAATCGCAAGCCCAATAACAATAACAGCCATCACAATATTTAAATATTTCTCTTCAACTGTTGCGGTGAATTTACCGCCATAATAAGCTCCAATCACATTACCTAAGCCAAGTGCGACAACATAGCCTAGATGAACATGTCCTTCTATTACAAAAATCACTGTTGAAATTAACAAGTATATTGTAATAATCAAAGTTTTCAAGCTTTGAATTTCAGCATAACTTAACGTTGGCATAAATATTCTAAATGCTATGATAAATAAGAATCCTACTGCCGCTTGAATAACACCACCATAAATTCCAATAAAGAAAAAGACTATACATAGAGTGACATACATCAATTTAGTTAAATGTTCTCTTTCTTGGTTAATGAATTTTTGAGGTTTAATAAATATGACGAATAATACTAAAATCATTACAATAGCTAGTATTCTGTTGAAAATTTCGTCTGGTAAATCTACTGCAAATTTAGCCCCAACGATTGATCCAATGGTCGTAGGAATGGCAACTAAAATTGAAAGTTTCCATCTTAATAAGCCATGTCGATTGAATTCATAAATTGCTGATAAGTTTTGGAAAAAAATTGCGACACGATTTGTCCCATTCGCTGTTTGAGATGGCAAACCAAAAAAGATCAAAGCAGGTAGTGCAATCAATGAACCACCTGCAGATACAATATTAATAAAACCTACAAAAATTCCAATAAAAAATATTAAAAAATAAGCCAACATATCCATACAATACACTCCAAAAATTCATTAATACTCTAACTTTATTTCTTTTTATATATTGTGTCAATATGTCGCACTTCTGATTCAATGAGTTGTCTATTCGGTTCTAATTTTGGTGGCAATGATAATGTCTCCCCTAACGTTTCATATGGTTCATCTTCCATAAAACCCGGACCATCAGTAGCAATTTCAAATAAAATGCCATTCGGTATTCTTGCGTATAACGATTTAAAGTAAAAACGATCGACATAACCTGAATTTGGTAATCCTACTTCATTATATCTATTTATCCATTCATAAAGTTGTTCAGTATTATCTACTCTAAATGCTACATGGTGCACAGTGCCATATCCATTGATAGCACCTAATTCATCTTCATTCTTTTGAATGATAACTCGTGCACCATTACCACCTTCACCCATTTCAAATAATGACATATGATCTTCTTTTTGAATTAGATTCATTTCATATACTTGTTTCAAAATTTCCTCCATATGATCAACTTGACTTACATTTAATACGACTGGTCCTAAACCTACAATCGCCATTTGTTGTTCAATAGGTCCGTCTTTCCAAGGTGTTCCAGGTGCAACTCCAGTTTGACCTTCATCCGATATCAATGCATAAAGTTGTCCATCAAAATCTTCAAACGGTAATACATTTACTCCGAATTGTTTAACAATATCTTCATGTTCTACATGATATGTTTCAAACCTTTGTTTCCAATATAATAGCGCTGCATCTGACTGTACTCTGAAGTATGTTCTTTGTATTTCGTTACGACCATGACGTCCTTTCGATATTCCCGGGAAATCAAAAAATGTCATATCTGTACCTGCACTGCCTATATCATCTGCAAAGAATAAATGATATGTATGAATATCATCTTGGTTCACTGTTTTTTTCACTAACCTTAACCCCAAAATGTGAGTAAAAAATTCATATATTTTTTCGGCATCACTCGTAATCGCTGTAACATGGTGTATTCCTTTTAGTTGTTTCATATAATCCCCCTGTAACATTATATTAATATACACATCAATTTTATCTTGAATTAAAGATAATTTTACCCTGTTTTATTCTATATTGCAAATCTTGAGTATTAACATAAAAAAAGACACGATAAACGTGTCTCCTATAACAATTATTCAATAATATCTGTATCTTTTGGTAAAATTACAGCTACAATAATATAGACAATAATTAACGGAAAATTCGTCGTAAGTAATGCTAATACAACGGTAGCAATACGAACAATACTAACATCCCAGTCGAAGTATTCTGCAATACCACCACACACACCAGCGATCATAGAATCAGTCGTTGAGCGGGTTAACTTTTTTGTCACAGTGTTCACTTCTTATTTTTATCATTAAACATTAAAGATGGGATCATTTTAAAAATCAATTCACATTAATATATACCCTATTTCTGTTCCGGATAACCCTCAATGACCCCGATAAACATGTTAAATGCCTTCTCAAAACATTGTTCATTCAATCCAAATTTAGGATGGTGATGTTGATACCTATATTCTCTTTACTCGTCTCAGTAATTTCAATCAATTCACAATGTTCTTAATTGACCTAATATTGATCGTATATATTGTGCTGTCTCATACTCTTTAAATGACACCTCTGGTTGTTGATGTAAGTGTCTTCGATACTCTATAATTTCCAACTCATACTGCTTGTAACTTATAAAATAATTATCCGCCTATATGTATTCTGTTTTAAATATTCTTTGATAATGATATAAAAAAGCTAAACTCCAAATCATTAGAGTTTAGCTTTACATCATTATTCAACTGTAACAGATTTAGCTAAGTTCCTAGGTTTATCTACATCACAATCTCTATGTAATGCTGCGTAATATGAGATTAACTGATATGCTACAACTGATACTAATGGTGTTAACAATTCATGGACATGTGGTAATACGTAAGTATCTTCTTCTTTCTCTAATCCTTCTGAAGAAATGATACATGCTTTTGCTCCGCGTGCTTCAACTTCTTGAACATTACCACGAATTGAAAGGTTAACATTTTCTTGAGTTGCTAATGCTAAAACTGGTGTTCCTTCTTCAATCAATGCGATTGTACCGTGTTTCAATTCTCCACCAGCAAATCCTTCCGCTTGTATATATGAAATTTCTTTTAATTTCAATGAACCTTCTAAGCTGACATGGTAATCCATGCTACGTCCGATGAAGAATGCATTTCTAGTTTCACTTAAATATTCTCTAGCAATTTCTTCCATGCGGTCTGCATCATCAATAATTGCAGACATTGCCGTTGTTACTTTGGCAAGTTCTGGCATTAAATCTACATTTGTATCAATGTTATTATCACGTGCTGCAACTTGAGCCAAAATTGATAATACTGCGATTTGTGCAGTGTATGCTTTCGTTGAAGCAACAGCAATTTCAGGTCCTGCATGTAATAACATTGTAAAGTTCGCTTCACGAGATAAAGTTGAACCTTGAACATTAGTAATTGTTAATGACTTATATCCTTTTTCTTTAATATTTACTAGTACTGCACGGCTATCTGCAGTTTCTCCTGATTGAGATATAAAGATGAATAAAGGCTTCTCGCTAAGCAATGGCATATTGTATGAGAATTCTGAAGCAACATGCACTTCTGTTGGTATTTGTGCCCATTTCTCTAAATATTCTTTACCAACTAAACCGGCATGGTAACTCGTTCCACATGCAATAATATATACACGATCTGCTTCTTTAACTGCTTCAGATATATTACGATCAATCTTCAATTGACCTTCATCGTCCTGATAATTTTGAATGATTTTACGCATTACTGCAGGTTGTTCGTTAATTTCTTTTAACATAAAATGAGCGTAAGTCCCTTTCTCGATATCATCAGCATCGATTTCAGCAGTATAAGGGTCTCTGTTAATTGTTTCACCATCTAATGTTTTGATTGTAACGTTATCTTTTGTCACGATTACAATTTCTTCATCATTTAACTCTACAAATTGATCCGTTACTTGAAGCATTGCCATTGCATCACTTGCTACAACATTAAAGTCATCACCTAGACCTACAAGCAAAGGAGACTTATGCTTAGCAACATAAATTGTTTCACTCTCTTCTGAGTCTAATAACGCAATAGCATATGAACCATGGATTGTTTTCAATACTTTCGTAAATGCATCCTCTGTTGATAATCCCTCATTTGAGAAGTGTTCAATCAAATGAACAATAATCTCTGTATCTGTTTGAGATGTTAATTGAACATCTTTAATAAATTCAGTTCTTACTTCTTCATAATTTTCGATGACACCATTATGAACAAGTGTGAAACGACCTGATGTTGATGTATGAGGGTGTGCATTAATCACACTTGGCTTACCGTGTGTTGCCCAACGTGTATGACCAATACCTGTTTTGGCTTCTACATCACCATCTACTTTTTCACGTAATTCAGCAATACGACCTTTTTCTTTGAAAACTTTAATACCTTCTTCATTACGAATAGCAATACCTGCTGAATCATAGCCTCTATATTCTAATTTCTCTAATCCTTTAAGTAAAATTTCTTTCGCATCTTGATTTCCAATATATCCTACAATACCACACATAACAATTCCTCCATATTTATATATAAATCATTGGACTTTATCTCTTTGTTCGCATTGTCACCAACCCGTTTTAAAGATAAAGTTTACGACCGTTATGGCCGGAATGGCATCCGCCGAATTTTCGATCACCATTCTCCTCGTCTGCATTATAGATTTTGCTCTGGCGCTTTTGATAGATTATGTCTATACATCTATCCTCCTTTGACACAATTTATTTAATTGTACAGTAGAGCGTATCTTGAAGCAAATATTTTAATGTTGAAGTATAACAAAAAAATAAACAAGGAATGAAAGTCATTCCTTGTTTATTTAAATTTATTCATTCAAACCCATTTCATTTTTCACAACGTCAGCAATTCTTTCCGCATACTGAATTGCCTTTTCTTCAGTAGCTGCTTCAACCATCACTCTTACTAATGGCTCTGTTCCCGAAGCCCTAACTAAAATACGACCTTCTCCATTCATTTCTGTATCAACTTTTGTCATGACTTCTTGGACTTTATCATTTTCAGTAACAGCATGCTTATCTGTTACTCGGATATTCACTAATGTTTGAGGGTATGTTTCAACTTCTTTTGCCAATTCACTTAATTTTTTCCCAGATTGTTTAACTATGCTTGCCAAATGGGCACCCGATAACAGTCCATCTCCTGTCGTATTGTAATTCATCATAATTATATGACCAGATTGTTCTCCGCCTAATGTATAATTATTTTGGCGCATTTCTTGTACAACATAGCGGTCCCCTACTTTAGTCTTTACACTTGATAATCCTATCCGATCTAACGCTTTATAAAAACCTAAATTACTCATTACTGTTGACACAATTGTATTGTCTTTTAACTCGTTATTCTCATTCATATATTTACCAAGTATAAATAAAATTTTATCACCATCAACAATATCTCCATTTTCATCGACAGCAATTAAGCGATCGCCGTCACCATCAAATGCTAAACCAAAGTCTAGCCCTTCATTTTTCACTAACTCTCTTAATTTTTCCGGATGCGTAGACCCGACCTGCTCATTAATGTTATATCCATCTGGATTACATCCAATTGTAACTGTCTCAGCTTCCAAATCACCAAATAAGAAAGGTGCTAGAGAATGTGTTGAACCATGAGCTCCATCTAATCCAATCTTAAGTCCATCTAAGTCACCTTCAACCGTTGACTTAATATAACTGATATATTTCTGACCACCTTCGAAATAATCAGATGTTTGGTATAGTGACTTCCCTGTAGGTCTTGGAAGTGTATCTTCATCCATATCGATGAGATTCTCGATTTCGTCTTCTTGTTCATCCTTTAATTTAAAACCATCGGCACCAAAAAACTTAATTCCATTATCACCGACTGGATTATGAGAAGCAGAAATCATAACACCTGCTTGAGCTTCCATTTCTTTTGTTAAATAGGCCACACCTGGTGTTGAAATAACACCTAATTTCATCACTTCAATACCAGTAGATAGTAATCCTGCAATTAATGCTGACTCTAACATTTCACCACTTATTCTAGTGTCACGACCGACAAGTACTGTTGGCGCCTCATGACCTTGCTTAGCAAGTACATAACCTCCAAAGCGTCCTATTTTAAATGCTAATTCTGGTGTTAACTCCTCATTTGCAACACCTCGTACTCCATCCGTTCCAAAATATTTACCCATAATAAATCCCCTTTTCAATATTATTCATTTTCTTTTTTGACTATAACTTTCGCTTCAATTTCTTTTGGTTCTGCTTTCGAAATATTCTCTGGCAAAGGAATATCCACGTTAATTGTAGAATCATTTGATAAATCATTTACATCTACTGGCACATCTATCGTACCTATTTTATCCAATGTTTCACGGTCACCATAAAGTTTTACTTGGCTAGTATCAAGAGATACTTTATCTAATGCGTAACCTTTTTTAACCTCACCTTCGATATTTGGATTCAATGAAACGGTTTTAGACGTCTCTTGAACATCAATATTTACAGTAATAGTAGCTGGTTTTACAGTAACATTTAGTTTGTTTAAGTTAGCGTCAAAGACATTAACCTCTGCTTTTTCTGTGACATCTTGATTGATTTTAGTATCTGATGATAATGTAGCTTTCACATAACTAATTCTTGATATTTCGGATTTTCCCCCACTGATTGACACTTGTGTAGGCTTTGAACTTTCACCAACAAGTTCATATCCCGTTGCAATTCGACTATTATTCACCTCGGCTTCTACATCAAAACGCTCAGTCAGCAATTCCTCTATCGTAATTGATGATTCAGTTGGCTTAATACTGTATTCTAGTTTATCTGAAATGTTTTCGGCCTCAAAACTGACATTATGATCTCCAGTATTTAAATTCGAAAGATCTGTAGTTATTGTAAAATCTTGAGTAGCGCTTGTTCTTTTTACAATACTCTTTGGACCTGATATTTCTATATCGACAGATTCAGGTAGTCCTGATACATATAAGTTTTCTTTATCGTATTGAGCATCTACAGGCACATTTTTTATCGTTGTCGTTTGTTCTCCATTATATTGGCCTTCCCCAAATAAATTATCGAACACATCATTTACTGATAAGAATAAAAATAAAGCGAGTAAAAAAGCTATAAACCTAAGGCCCCATTTATTTTCAAGCATCGATTTCACCTCGGTTCACAATATCATAACCAAACCAATGTTTATTTAGCAACACTTCTAACTCTTCGTAATTCACTTCTTTGTATAGTTTACCATCATGTGTAACACTCACATTACCTGTCTCTTCAGATATCACTAATGTAAATGCATCTGTAATTTCAGAAATTCCTACTGCAGCACGGTGTCTAGTACCAAGACTCTTTTGAATCTTTGGACTATCAGATAACGGGAGGTAACTAGCAGCTGTAGCAATCTCATTACCTTGAATAATCATTGCACCATCGTGCAAAGGTGTATTTGGTATAAAAATATTAATAAGTAATTCAGAAGTTATTTTACCATTTATAGGTATTCCTGTCTCAATATAATCCTTTAATCCTGTTTCTTTCTCAAAAACGATTAATGCACCAATTCTTCTTTTAGCCATATATTTAATACTCTTCATCATCTCTTCAACCAGTGTCTCTCGCTCAGTTGATTTATTAACATTCGATGATCTAAATAAACTACCGCGGCCCAATTGCTCAAGTGCACGTCTTATTTCTGGTTGAAATAAGATAATAATCACTAGAAAACCCCACTCTAGAAGCGTATTAAATATACTCGTCGTCGTCGTGAGGTTCAATATATCACTCACAACTTTACCAATTAATATGAATAAGATTCCTTTCAGCAATTGAATTGCTTTCGTCCCTCTCACAACGGTGATAATCAAGTAAAAAACATACCAAACGATACATAAATCTATAATGCCAATGACGACATCCCATAATGTTAAATTTTCTAATACTTTAAAGTCCATTCACACAATCTCCTCCAAACACCACAAACAATACATAAATTATATCATAAACAACCCAGAGCGCTCGATGATAAACAAATCAAGTAAATTTATTTTTTCTTGTTTATCGAGTAGCTCAAACTGATTTACTTCATTCTTAGTTAACATATTTTCATAATCAACAAAAGTAGGTACTTCTTCGTAAAATTTATGACTTTCATTATCCTTACTTAACCAATGTGAAATATTTACATCTTTATTTAATATCATAAGTAATCGTTTTTTTACTTCTAAATTACTCTTAATTGTCTCATATTTCTTAAATTCATCCACTAATGAATTTAAGTCTTTATTGAAAATGTCATGAACATATATTCTGCCAAAAATAATTTCATGCATATAATGCATATAATCAAACTTTACATTAAATGTATAAGCTTTATTAAAATAGTACATTGAATGGTAGTAGTCTCTCAAAAGAGTACTTGTCACACCTAATAAATATAATACTTCTGAGACATTCTGATTTGTTATGTAATTTCTCTCTATACTAAACAATGTTTCATAAAAAATATTCATTGCTTCCTCATATTCATTCAAAACAAGATGTAACTTTCCCTTTTGGATATACATCTTAATACGATCGACTGCTGACGTATGATATTTCATATTTTTTATAGCCAATATGATGTGTTTCATACTGTCTTTATATATTTTATTATTGAAGTAATAGATACTATATATATAATGAATTCTACTGACTTCATGATGTGTTAACTCATTATTTGCTTCATACTTCTGGTTCATGAAATCTTCCATTAAATCATCTAAATCATCAGACTCCGTCTCTACTTTGCTTAGCATTTTAGCTATATGACGCTCTAAAGTAATTGAGTCGACATGATTGGATTCAATATTTTTTTCAAGGTCATCTATTGTCGTGTTAAGCCTTTCAGATAACCTTTTTAATACACTACTAGATGGTTGAACAGATCCTTTTTCAATAAGGCTTAAATAAGTTCTTGATATAATTCCTTCACATAGTTCTGTTTGAGTCATACCTTCTTTTTTTCTTAAAGACTTAATTTGATGACCTATCATGAAAGTCCCTCCATGAAATAAATTATAATAAGTTAATTATAATATATTTCTATCCAAAAAAATGCTACTTTACAAAGACTTAACAATAAGATATTTGACACTATATTTAAATAATTAGATAATAAATTTAATAGTAAATATGATAAAGGAGTCAAACTTTATGAATGATATTTTAGTGATAGATAATCTCGATCAATTAAAATGTGTAAGTGATCCATTTAGAATACAGCTATTATCTATTTTAGGGGACGAGCCAAAAACTGGTCAACAAATTGCTGACATATTAGAAATTCCTAGAGCAAAAATTCATTATCACCTTGCTGAATTAGAGAAAAATGGTATCATTGAATTGGTTAAAACAGAACAAAAGCATAGTATCATTCAAAAGTTTTATTTACCTGTTGCTAAAAAATTAGTTCCAAGTCATGAGCTTTTAAGATATCGTGACGATGAGAAGAAAAAAGATAGACTATCATACCCTTTGAAAATCAATGAAAATAATTTAGATTCATTCAAAAAAGATTTAAAAAAACTTGTAAAAAAAGCTTCTACAAAAAAAGGAGAAGAAGAGTTTATCGTTCAAGTCATGCCTTTATCTGATTCAGATGAAAATTAAAAGAGCCGAATTAGCTAAACTAACTCGGCTCTTACTATAATTTATTATAAATACTTTTTACCAAAAAATACTTCTGCAATGTAAGTTGCAACTTCAGCTGTTTTATTTTTTTCATCTAATAAAGGATTAACTTCCACGATTTCAAAAGAACTAATTACATCTTGATCATGCAAATAAGTTAATGCTTGATTCGTCTCACGCAATGTTATACCATTTACGACAGGTGTTCCAGTACCTGGTGTAAATTGAGGATCTAACCCATCTACATCTAGTGATAAATGAATTCCATCTGTTTTATCTTTTAAATAACTCACTGTTTCTTCCATAACTCTCCCAATACCTAATCTAGCAACATCATCCATAGTAAAACATAAAATATTATTTTCTTTAATATATTCAATTTCACCTTCATCTAAATCTCTCACACCAATCAAAACCACATTTTCAGGTTTAATTTTGACACCGTCTTCGTACAAGTTCACAAGTTTTTCATGACCTATCCCTAATGCTTGAGCCAATGGCATACCATGAATATTTCCCGAAGGACTTGTTTTACTATCATTTAAATCTCCATGTGCATCATACCAAATAACACCTAAATTTTCGTAATGCTTACTTAATCCAGATAAAGTACCTAACGCGATAGAATGGTCTCCTCCAATGATAAATGGGAAATCACCATTTTCTACAACTTCATCTACTTGTTTAGCTAACTTTTCATTAAATTTAATAACTTCTTCTAAGTTCCTTAAATTGTCATTTTTTTCTTTACTATGTATTTCAACATTGATTTTCTCGGCTTCTATATTTCCTAAATCCTTTATATCCACATTTAAAGATTTAATTCGACCTACTAAGTTTGTATAACGAATTGCATCAGGTCCTAAATCAACACCTAAACGTGGTTGACCAAAACAACTTGGTGCACCAATCAATTTTACTTTTTTATCCATTTTGTTCATTCCTCTCAAATAAGTGATCTAAGAAAACGCTTACTATATTAATATACAAAAAAATGAAAATGGATTCAAACATGAAAAAAAGGACTACAAAAGTAGTCCTTTAATGATGAGCCATAGAGGATTCGAACCTCTGACCCTCTGATTAAAAGTCAGATGCTCTACCGACTGAGCTAATGGCTCATTATGGCTGGGCTAGTTGGATTCGAACCAACGCATGACGGAGTCAAAGTCCGTTGCCTTACCGCTTGGCTATAGCCCAATAATGATGGTGGAGGGGGGCAGATTCGAACTGCCGAACCCGAAGGAGCGGATTTACAGTCCGCCGCGTTTAGCCACTTCGCTACCCCTCCGAAATATTAAAATAAATGGTGGAGAATGACGGGATCGAACCGCCGACCCTCTGCTTGTAAGGCAGATGCTCTCCCAGCTGAGCTAATTCTCCATGACAATAATGACCCCTACGGGATTCGAACCCGTGTTACCGCCGTGAAAGGGCGGTGTCTTAACCGCTTGACCAAGGGGCCTATGGCTCCACAGGTAGGACTTGAACCTACGACCGATCGGTTAACAGCCGATAGCTCTACCACTGAGCTACTGTGGATAAATAAAAAAATTGCCCGGCAACGTCCTACTCTCACAGGACGTCAGTCCAACTACCATCGGCGCTAAAGAGCTTAACTTCTGTGTTCGGCATGGGAACAGGTGTGACCTCTTTGCTATCGTCACCAGACAATTCAATTGAATGCATACACA
>NZ_RKRK01000001.1 GCF_003815035.1 Abyssicoccus albus | reverse complement strand
AAAACAAGACTTAGATGAAGAAACGTTGTTTATTGTTTCGCAAACGTTCAAAGCATTGAGTGACCCAACCAGAATTCGTATTTTGAACTTTTTATGTTCAGGTGAACATGCTGTCAATGACATTGCAGAGACATTAAATTTGAGCCAATCTAGTGTCTCCCACCAATTACGTTTCTTAAAAAATTTAAGACTAGTCAAATATAGAAGAGAAGGAACAACATTGTTTTATTCTGAAAATGATGATCATGTTATTAATTTATTAAATCAGGCAATTGAACATGCTCAACATCATTAATCTAGGAGGCGCTTAAAATGGGACACGATCATAGTCATAATCACACTAATGGTGCAAATAAAAAGGTTTTATTGATTAGTTTTATTATTATTACTTCATATATGATTCTTGAAGCCATAGGTGGATATCTTACTAATAGTCTTGCCTTGTTGGCAGATGCAGGTCATATGTTAAGCGATGCTATATCACTTGGAATTGCGCTACTCGCCTTCACCCTTGGAGCAAAAGTTGCTAACCATAGTAAAACATATGGTTATAAGCGGTTTGAAATAATGGCGGCTGTTCTTAATGGATTGACACTTATCATCGTCGCACTTTATATTTTTTATGAAGCAATCGGACGTTTCCAAAACCCGCCTGAAGTTGCATCTACCGGAATGTTAATCATTGCTACAATTGGTTTACTAGTCAACATTCTTGTTGCTTGGATTATGATGCGCGGCGGAGATGTAGAAGAAAATTTGAATATGCGTGGAGCATACTTACATGTGATTAGCGATATGCTTGGCTCTGTTGGTGCCATTATAGCTGCATTACTCATCATATTCTTTGGCTGGGAGTGGGCAGACCCACTCGCAAGTGTCATTGTTGCCGTGCTCGTGTTACGCAGTGGTTACTTTGTTACGAAATCCGGGCTACATGTCTTGATGGAAGGGACCCCGGAAGATGTTGATATGGATGATGTGGTTAAAACAATCAAAAATAAAAAAGGCATTGAAGGTATTCATGACTTACACGTTTGGTCGATAACAAGCGGATTAAACGCACTGTCTTGTCACGCGGTGGTTGATGAACGAATGTCAATTGCTGAAAGTGAACGATTGCTTCGTCAAATTGAACATGATCTTGAGCACCAAAATATTCACCATATGACGGTTCAATTAGAAACGCCTGATCATTTGCACGATAATTCTATCTTGTGTAAGGTGCAAGCTAAGTCATCTGGACACCACCATCACTAAAATGAATT